>NZ_VTQF01000001.1:151003-355262 GCF_008763935.1 Streptococcus mitis | reverse complement strand
CTTCTGGATTGGCTACTACTGTCTTAGACGCTGGGGTAATCACATCGTCGCCTGCATTTGGTTTAGCCGCCGCTTCTGCTGTCTTCGTCAAATCAGCTGCTGGAATAACCGCTGTCTTACCTGAAGGTGTTGTAACTGTTGCGTTACCCTTATCATCCACTACTACCGTAGCACCTGGGTTAACAGCTTTAACCTTATCCTCAATTGCTTTCTTCTCTTCTGGAGTAAGGGCTTCTGGATTAGCTACGACTGTTTTATCTGATGGTGTATTGATGTCGTTTCCTGCATTTGGTTTCTTAGTATCTTCAGCAGTACGTACTAATTCATCTACAGGAATCACTTGTGTTTGTCCATCTGGAGTTGATACTTTAGCATTTCCTTTTTCATCTACTGTTACTACAGAATTTGGATTTACTGCTTCTACAGCTGCTTTAATTTTTTCTTTTTCAGCATCTGTTAATTTAGCTGGATCTGCTACAACCACTTTATTCGCTGGTTTAACTACATCATTTCCTGCTTTTGGTTCATTTGCTGTATCAGACGTTTTCACAACTTGTTCAGGAGTGATGGTTTCCTGATGACCATCTGGAGTTGTAACAGTAATATTTCCATCTGCATCTTGAGTAATTTCTTTAGCATCTGGATTTACTTTCTTAACAGCTTCTAAGACCTTAGCTTTTTCATCGTCTGTTAAAGTACTTGGGTCATTTACAAGAACTTTATCAGCCGGAATATTCACTTCACCTACAGCTTTAATAGCCGCTTTATCTGACTCTTCAATTCCATCAACAGCTTCTGCTGTTTTAGCGGCATCTACAGATTTTTTAGCTTGTTCTGCAATCTTATCTACTTGAGCTTTAAGATCTTCTTTTGCTTTAGGAGTTAAATCTGTACGTGAATCAATTGCTGCTTTTTTAGCTGTTGCTTCTTCGTCAATTGCTTTACGAGCATTTGGTTTATCTTCAACTAATGGTAAAGATTTTTCGATTTCAGCTTTTGCTTCGTCTTCTAAAGCTTTAACATCTGCATCTGTTCCTGCTTTGTCGATTTCTGCCTTAGCTTCATCTGCTAGAGCTTTAGCTGCGTCTGCTGCAACTTTCTTCTCATCATCTGTAGCATCTGGAGTACTTTCGATAGTTTTTAGTTGTTCAGCTAATTTAGCATCAATTGCTTTTTTAGCTTCTGGTTTAGTTACTGCTGTTGGATTTACTGCAGTTACTTCGTCAACACCTGTTTTCTTAGCTGCATCTACTGCTGTTTGCGCTGTTTGTGCAGCTTCTGGTGTATCTGCTACATCTGGTTGTTTAGCGATTTCTGCTAATTGTGCATCAGCTTTATCTTTCGCTTCTTTCTTAGCTGTAGCTTTTTCTTCTTCTGTTAAGTCCGTACGTTTGTCGATTTCGGCATTTTTATCTTCTAATGCTTTCGCGATTGCTTGTTTAGCTGGTTTTTTTGCTACTGGAGTTACATTTGCAACTGCTGTTTCACCATCTGTTTTAGCTTGATCTACATCCGCATCTATTGTTGCTTTATCAATAGCATCTTTAGCTGCATCTGCTTTTGCTTTCGCTGCTTCTTTTGCTGCTGTTTTTTGCTCAGGTGTTAAATCATCACGAGCGTCAATTGCGTTGTTTTTAGCTGTTAATGCATCTTCAATTGCTTTCTTAGCCACATTTTTCTTAACCGCTTCTGGATTTACTGCTTTAACTTCCGCAACACCCGTAGTTTTAGCTGTGTCTACTGCTTGTTGCGCCGCTGTTGCTTTATCTGAAGTATCTGCAATCGCTGGTTGAGCGTTGATGGCATCTGTAGCCTTTTTAGCTAAGTCTTTCGCTTCTTTCTTAGCTGCTGCTTTTTCTTCTGTTGTTAAATCTTTACGATCATCCAGTTCTTTTTCTTTCTTGGCTAATTCATCTGCTACTGCTTTTTTCGCTTCTTCTTTAGCAATTGGGTATACAGACGTTACATCTGCAACACCTTTATCTTCTGCATCGTTAACAAGTTTTTGTGCCGCTGCTGCTGCTTCAGCCGTTTCTGCATTATCAGGTTGGGCATTAACTTTTGTAAGTTCCGCATCCGCTAATTTCTTAGCTTCAGCCTTAGCCGCATCTTTTTCTGCTTGTGTTAAATCCTTACGATCATCGATTTCCTGATTCTTAGCTGTTAATGCATTCCCAATAGCATCCTTAGCATTTTGTTTTGCTACTGGATTAACCTTCCCAATTTCTGTTACTCCAGTACCTTTTGCTGTATCTACAGCTGCATCTGTCGTTGCTGCATCGATAGCTTTTGTTGCATCTTCAGCTGCTTTATTAACTTTAGCAAGAGCCGCATCTTTTTCTGCTTGTGTTAGATTTTTATCAGCATTAATTGCATCGGCTTTCGCTTGGCGCGCTGCTTCAACATCTGCTTTAGCAGCAGCCTTTTTCGCTACTACTGGATTGTCCCCTGCGATTGCTGTTGTACCTGCTTCTTTCGCTTTATCTAATTCTGCTTTTGTCGTTACATTAGCATCATTAATTGCTGTTAATGCTTTTTCTTTATCAGCATTTACTTTAGCAATTGCCGCTGCTTTTTCTTCATCAGTAGCGTTTGGCGTTGAGTTGATTGCTGCAATTTTCTCAGTTGCTGCGGTGTTTACTGCATCAATTGCTGGCTGTTTGTCTAGTTTTACTACTTCTGTTAGAGTTAACTTATCTGTAGAACCATCTTTATAAGTAACTACAATTTTATCGCCTTCTTTAGTTATAGATTTAATATATTGTGAAGCATTTTCTACTAATGATCCATTTTTATCTTTTAATCTTTCATCATCAGCAGTATTGTATTGAATCTTAATGTTATTTTTAATTTTTTCAAAATCATCATTTGATAAATTGTTAATGTCAGATACTGCTATTTTATTAGCTTCTTCTGTTTGTCCTTGAATATCATATTTCTGAGTTTGTTCACGAACTACTAGTTTGAACCATCCTTCTGGCACTTGGTCTACTGTCTTACCTGAATCACTATTACCATTAGGGTCAGAGAATGTTGCACCTTCTAAATCTTCTGCAACTAAGTATCTTGTCATTAAGTTACCTTTAAAGTTTGGTTGACCTGATACTGACACTGTTCCTGTAATCGTTACTTTTGCTGGATTAGTTTCAGTTGCTTCAATTCCTGTTTCATTTCTTTGGTAACCTGTTGTTAATCCATATTGATCTCTTATTCTACCGCCGGCAGCACCTGGAGCATCATTTCCTCTACCACCTTCAGCAATACGAATATCTTTAATTTTTCCGGAATCATCAGTTGCTGATAATTCTATATTTGTTTCTTCGCCTTTATAAACATAGATTTCTTTTGTAGCTGGATTAGAGAACGGGATAATTCCTTTCGGTCTTACATTTAAAACTTTACTTTTTTCAATTGTATCTACAGAACCATCTTTATATGTTACAACAAGCTTAGAAGAGTCAGTTGTCGATACTGCAACAGTATCAATTAATGAAGTAGGATTAGTAACTGCTGTACCTTTTAGACTTGCAAGTCGTTCGTCATCATTTGTTGAAGAATACTCTAATTTCAATCTTGACTTAATCGTTGCTAAATCTGTTGCTGTAATATTATCAATATCATTAACAGTTATACGTGTAGAATCAGTTAAATCCTTAATATCATACTTAGATGTTTGATCTTTAACGACAAACCGAATATATCCTGGTTTAGATTTTGCATCAGGATCAATATCTAAAGCATTAAAGTTACGATCTGCTGGCATTGAACTAAAGTTATCATTGTCATTAGCAACAACATAACTTGTCCATTGTTTACCCGCATCCAGATTGGTTTCACCTGTCATTGTAATGGTTGCTTCCTGTTTATTATCAGAAATTGTACCCTTACCAGTAACAACACCATTATCAATCTTACCTGTTGTGAATCCAAAAGCTTCAGTATTATTCCAGTTAACATCTCCAGGTCCACGCAAGTACATATCTTTTACAGTAGTATCATCATTCGCTGTGAATGTTAAATCCGTATTTTCACCCTTATAAACATAAACTTGTTTCTCTGCTTGGTTTGAATATGGCACTTTTACTGTAGGTATAGGATTATTGCGTAAAACACTCGTTAAAGCAACAGAATCTCTTGAGCCGTCTTTATAAGTAACAACAATCTGATCTGCTTGTTTCGTTACAGTGTCAATGTAGTTCGAAGCATTTTCTACTAATTTACCGTTTTTATCAAGCAATCTTGCATCGTCTGCTGTATTATAAGTAATTTTTATATTATTTTTAATTTTCTCGAAATCTGCTTGAGAAAGATTGTTTACATCGGCAACAGCAATCTTACCAGCTTCATTTGTTTGTACTTGAATATCATATTTTTGAGTTTGTTCACGAACCCATAACTTAAAGTAGCCTTCTGGTAGTGGATTCGCATTTTCCTGATTTCCACTAGGTTCTGAGAATACTGCCCCATCTAAATCTTCAGCGACTAGATAACGTGTCACTAACTTACCTGTATAAGTTGGTCGATTTGGCACTGATACTGTCCCTGTAATCGTTACCTTAGCAGGATTATCTTGTGTCGCTACAATTCCTTCAGTTTCATTTCTCTGAGATGAGAACGTTAGTCCATACTGATTATTTATTCTACCGCCAGCAGCCCCAGCAGCATCAATTCCTCTTGAACCCTCAGCTATACGAATGTCCTTAAGTTTTCCAGAATCATCTGTTGCTGATAATTCAATGTTTGTTTCTTCACCTTTATAAACATAAATATCTTTTGCAGTCGCATTAGAGAATGGAATATTCCCAACTGGTTTCTTATTCGTAACAGCTTCTGTACGGAAAGCATTATCTCGATCTAACGCTTTTCCATTACGTGAATCATTAGAACCTGTATTTTCAATTGAGTTAGAATCAGATTTTTTCTCTGTATTTTCTGCTTTTTTACCAACAGTTTCTTTACCATTTGTAGTATCTACTACTGGTGTTTCTTTTTTCTCTACAGGTTTATTTTGCAATTTTGAGCTTACTACAGTGACAAATTTGTTATAAGCTGCTTTTAGTTCATCTTGGCTAGTTGCAGAAGCAAGGACAGATTTGGCAGAAGCTAATTCAGAATTTAAAAGAGCGATGCTCTCCTCAGTCTTATTAGCGTATTTACCCGCTGAAATTTTCTCTTCAATTTCAGCGATATATTTTTCTAATTGTGACTTATCCAATGTTGGAGTTGGTTTTGCTGATTCTTCTGGTTTAGAAGTCACTTCTGTTACTGAAGCATCAGCTTGGACAGCCTTGTCTCCCTCTTGAGAAGCTTTGGCCTCAAGATTTTTTTCAATAACTGTTACATTTTGTTTTCCAAGCTCATCGGCTGATACAGCCCCATTCCCTAGGAACATGAAAAGTGCAGCAACTGCTACGCTAGCTGCTCCAAAACTGTATTTACGAATTGAGTAACGCGTGACTTTTTCACGACGTAAACGTTCAGAACGACTCATAGATGGTTTATTTCCCATTATCTTCTCCTCAAAAATTTATTTAGTTTAGTATCCATACAAAATACTAGCTGTCACTGAGACAGTTGCAATTCTAATATGATTACTTATACATACTATTTTACTGTATTTTTTATTTATATTCAACTGATTAGACTTAAATTTTTACAAAAAAAAAAAAAGTATTTTGGGAAAGTAGGCAATTTTCTGACATCTGCGCACTGTATTTTTATACATTTCATTGCAAGTTGTTTGATAGATGGATCCATCATTGGAATTAACCTATTTGTTGTAAAAAATAATACTATTAATCACAGCAAAACTCTCCGTTTGAAAGTTACTTATCAAAAGATGTTTATTTTAGTATTGATTACACTACTAAATTCAGCTAACTAAAAAACTATCTACTTTCATATCTGCTAATTTCCCTGTCATCCTGACAGATAATGGTGGAGAATTTGCCAGGGTCGATGATATCGAAATGGATGTGCGAGGAGAGAGTAAACTCTTCTTTTGTGACCCTAATCGCTCTGACCAGAAAGGGAGAATTGAGAAAAATCACACGCTAATTTGCGACATTCTACCTAAAGGAACTTCCTTTGACAACTTAACTCAAGAGGATATCAATCTCGTCTGTTCGCATGTCAACAGTGTCAAACGTGCTGCTTTGAATGGAAAGTCAGCCTATGAGCTCTTTGCCTTTACCTATGGAGAAGAGATGCCTAAGCTTCTCGGCATTTCTAAAATACCTGCAGAAGACGTCTGCCAGTCGTCTAAATTACTCCAACATAAGTACCTTTAACCCCATTCAAACGTCTCACACTAACTTCCACCATAGCGGAACTTAATCTGAAACACTTTCAGATGAGGAGATTTTGTGCGCTCTTCCATGTTCTTTGAGTATTAAATTTCCACTTGATTCCCTGAACCAAGCCACTGTTTTCTAATTCAGCCATAATAGTTATGACCTCAACAATATCAACTTCCATTTCACGTATTAAAAATGAAATGACAATATAGCGTGGTGATTGTAATTCTGTTATTATTTTCCCTCCTGAAAATAAAAAAAGTCTGGGACAATAGTCTCAGACTCCTTTTTTCTTATAGTCTATTTCCGACATTAATCCGGTTAATGGCACGTTGCAAAGCAATCTTAGCACGACGTTCTTGGTCAATCAAGTGTTTGTCTTGTGCTTCTTCAATTTCACGCTCTGCTCGAAGTTTGGCACGTTCTGCACGACTAACGTCGATATCACGAGCACGTTCTGCAGAATCAGCAACGATTGTGATGGTATTATTGGCAATTTCAATAACGCCTCCGTTTACTGCAATCCAGTTCACGTGATCTTCATCATCAATACGTTTTACCTTTACTTCATCAACTGCTAAAACCGCAATCATATTTTCATGTCGTGGCAAGATCCCCATCTCACCATCCAGAGTTCGAACCGATACATAGCTGGCATGGTGATCATAGACGAGACCATCTGGTGTCACGATCTGGACAGTTAACTGAGCCATAGATCACCTCTTAAAATCCCATTTTTTCAGCTTTTGCAATCACATCTTCGATAGAACCTACACCACGGAAGGCATCTTCTGGCAAGTGGTCGTGTTTACCATCAAGGATTTCCTTAAAGCCACGAACAGTTTCAGCTACTGGAACATAAGAACCAGGCTGACCAGTAAATTGTTCCGCAACGTTGAAGTTTTGTGACAAGAAGAACTGGATACGACGGGCACGAGCAACCAAGGTCTTTTCTTCATCAGAAAGCTCATCCATACCAAGGATAGCAATGATATCTTGCAATTCATGGTAACGTTGAAGAACACGTTTTACTTCAGCAGCAACTGCATAGTGCTCTTCTCCAACGATTTCAGGTGCCAAGGCACGTGAGCTTGAAGCAAGTGGGTCAACGGCTGGGTAGATACCCAATTGTACCAACTTACGTTCCAAGTTAGTTGTTGAATCCAAGTGAGCGAAGGCTGTTGCTGGCGCTGGGTCAGTATAGTCATCCGCTGGCACATAGATAGCCTGGATAGAGGTTACAGAACCCTTTTTAGTTGATGTAATACGCTCTTGCAATTGACCCATTTCCGTAGCAAGTGTTGGTTGGTAACCAACGGCTGATGGCATACGACCCAAAAGGGCAGATACTTCTGAACCAGCCTGAGTGAAACGGAAAATATTATCGATAAAGAGAAGCACGTCTTGGCCTTCTACATCACGGAAGTATTCGGCGATTGTCAAACCAGTAAGGGCAACACGCATACGTGCTCCTGGTGGCTCATTCATCTGACCAAATACCATGGCTGTTTTCTCGATAACGCCTGATTCTTTCATTTCCCAGTAAAGGTCATTCCCCTCACGAGTACGTTCCCCAACACCGGTAAATACTGAAATACCACCGTGTTCTTGGGCAATGTTGTGAATCAATTCTTGAATTAAGACGGTTTTACCAACTCCGGCACCACCGAAAAGTCCAACCTTACCACCTTTAAGGTAAGGGGCAAGAAGGTCGATAACCTTAATCCCTGTTTCTAAAATTTCTGAAGAGGTAGACAACTCATCAAAAGTAGGTGCTTTTTTATGAATTGGCTGACGCTCTGCATCTTCTCCAAAAGGAGCTTCCAAGTCAATAGTGTCTCCCAAAACGTTGAAGACACGTCCCAAGGTTTCTTTACCTACTGGTACAGAGATCGGACGACCTGTGTCCAATACTTCCATTCCACGAGTCAAACCATCTGTTGATTCCATGGCGATAGTACGGACCATACCATCTCCCAACTCCAAGGCTACTTCAAGGACGATTTTTGTTTTTCTTTCGTCATTTTTGTAGACGACAAGTGCATTGTTAATCTCAGGAAGTTTTTCCCCTGCTGCAAACAAGACGTCTACAACGGGACCGATAACCTGAGCAATTTTACCTGAACTCATCTCCTTCTCCTATTCTATATAAGATACTGTCGGTTCCTAGCTCAACTAGGTCCTAATACTCTTCGCAAATCAAATTCAAACCACGTCAGCGTCGCCTTACCGTACTCAAGTACAGCCTGCGGCTAGCTTCCTAGTTTGCTCTTTGATTTTCATTGAGTATAAGTTCATTTTCATACGAGCTGGACTAGAGCCTATTCTAAGGCACTAGCTCCTGCTACGATTTCTGTAATTTCTTGTGTAATCGCCGCCTGTCTGGCACGGTTATACTGAATTGTCAAATCATTAATGACTTTCTTAGCATTATCTGTCGCTGTTTGCATGGCTGTCATACCTGCAGCATTTTCAGCTGTCTTAGCATCGATAATAGCACCATAAATCATACTTTCTGCAAACTGAGGCAACAACTGCTCCAAAATTTCTTCTCGGCTAGTTTCCAATTCAAAGGTCAAGCTGTAACTGTCATCTGCTTCATTTGGATCCAAGTCAACAATTGGAAGCATTTGTTCCACACGCATTTGACTGGTTAGCGTATTGACATGATGGTTATAGCAGACATAGAGTTCATCAAAAAGTTCATTTTGGTACATTTCAACAGTTTTTGAAATAATCTTACGGACTTCATCAAAGCTTGGTTGATCTGCCAAGCCACGTAGTTCATAAAGTGGTTGAATACCACGAGCTTTAAAGAAATCAGCTCCCATTCCACCAATACAGATCATTTCAAAACCTTTACCGTCTGGATGGTATTCTTCTTTCAGCTCCATAACGGCTTTCAGAATAGAAGAATTATAACCTCCAACCAAACCTCGGTCTGAAGTAATGACGATATAGCCTGTCTTCTTAACTGGACGACTAATCAACATCGGATTGGTTGAACTGCCAGCTCCATTCCCATGAAGAATATCCGTCAAAAGTTTACGAACTTTCTGAGCATAAACTTGGAAGTTGCGAGCAGCTTCTTCAGAACGACCTAGCTTAGCAGCTGATACCATCTGCATGGCATTAGTGATTTGACTCGTATTTTTTGTTGAGGCGATTTTTGTTTTAATATCATTTAGAGATACTGCCATCTGACACCTCTATTCTTATTGGAAGCTGGTTTGATTGAGAAACTTTGTAATCGCAGCATCCAAGACTGCTTCTTCTGGCAAGTCTTTTGTATCACGAATGGTTTCTAAAATCTCTGGATGTTGAGCGTCAAAGAAGGCATGGAACTCTTCCTCGAAACAAACAATATCATCTACTGGAACAGTATCCAAGAAACCATGTGTCAAAGCATAGAGAATGGTTACTTGTTTCTCAACAGGTAATGGTTTGTGAACAGGTTGTTTCAAGACCTCAACGGTACGACGTCCACGGTTCAATTTAGCCTGTGTTGCCGCATCCAAGTCAGAACCAAACTTAGTGAATGCTTCCAACTCACGGTATGAAGCAAGGTCGATACGAAGTGTACCAGCAACCTTTTTCATGGCTTTGATTTGTGCAGAACCACCTACACGAGATACAGATGAACCCGCATCGATGGCTGGACGAATACCCGCATTGAAGAGACCATCACCAAGGAAGATTTGTCCATCAGTGATTGAAATCACGTTGGTTGCGATATAGGCAGAGATATCTCCTGCTTGTGTCTCGATAAATGGTAGGGCAGTAATTGATCCACCACCAAGTTCATCAGAAACTTTAGCTGAGCGCTCAAGCAAACGGCTGTGAAGGTAGAAAACATCCCCTGGGAAGGCTTCACGACCTGGAGGACGACGAAGCAAGAGTGACAGTTCACGATAAGCTACCGCTTGTTTTGATAAATCATCATAAACAATCAAAACATGTTTCCCTTGGTACATAAATTCTTCCGCCATGGCAACCCCAGCATAAGGAGCTAGGAAAAGCAATGGAGATGGTTGTGAAGCAGAGGCTGTCACAACGATTGTGTAATCCAAGGCACCGTACTGACGAAGTGTTTCTACTTGCGTACGAACTGTTGATTCTTTTTGTCCAATCGCTACATAGATACAGATCATATCTTGACCTTTTTGGTTCAAGATTGTATCAATCGCAATGGTTGTTTTCCCTGTCTGACGGTCACCGATAATCAACTCACGTTGACCACGACCAATCGGTACAAGGGCGTCGATGGCTTTCAAACCAGTTTGTAATGGTTCTGATACAGACTTACGTTGCATAACACCAGGAGCTGGCGCTTCTACTGGACGAGTTTTATCAGTGTGGATTTCTCCAAGACCGTCAACTGGATGACCAAGCGGATCCACAACACGACCAATCAGACTTTCACCTACTGGGACTTCCATGATTTTCCCTGTACGGCGGATTGTATCGCCTTCACGGATATCTGTAAAGTCACCTAGGATGATAATACCAACGTCTGTTGACTCCAAGTTTTGAGCCATACCATAAGAGCCGTTTTCAAAAATCAACAACTCTCCACTCATGGCATTTTCAAGGCCGTGAGCACGCGCGATACCGTCCCCGATATAGGTTACAACACCTGTTTCAGTCACATCAAAATTGGGTTTGAAATTTTCAATTTGTTGCTTAATTAAAGCGCTGATTTCTTGTGCGTTAATTGCCAAAAGAACACCACTTTCTATTTCAAATTTTCTTTAACAACTTTAAGTTGTTGTTTAATACTCACATCAATTGTCTTGTGATTGGCAAAAATGACAAAACCACCAATAAGACTTTCATCGATTTGTTCTTTTACACTCCTTACTTTCAGAGACATTTTTTTCTCAATCAAAGGGAGCAAGCGACTCTTTTGTTCATCAGTTAAAGGATGAGCTGACGTAATCGTCACTTCAAATCGATTTGTTTCTTTTTCAAGTCGGTTCAAGCAATCTACAAGAATATCATAAAAAAGATTTGCTCTGTGATTGTAGATAAGAACCTGGATAAAGTTTTGCAATAAAGGTGACACTGAATCTTGGAAGAACGCAATCGTTTTTTCCTTGTCAGACTCGTCTACTGCCACTTTTTTTAAAAAAGAAGGTAAGCCTGTTTCTTCAGCAACTTGCTTGATTTGAGCTAAGTCTGAAAAGATACGTTCTTCTTCTCCTTTTTCTAAAACCAATTGGACAAAAGGCATGCTGTATTTTTCAATTACCTTTACTGTTTTCTTGTCCATTAAGCTTCTCCTAACTGATCGATATACTGATCAATGAGCTCTTTATGGGCATGACCGTCAAGGTTTTGTGAGATGATTTTACCAGCCAAGCTGATTGTCAAATCTGCTACCTCACCCTTAACGCTTTGTAAAGCTTCAGCTTTATTTTGAGCAATTTCTTGGTTCGCTTTTTCTTTCAAGCGTCCTGCTTCTAGCTTAGCATCTGCTAAAATACTAGCTTTGCTTTTCTCAGCTGTTTCTTTCGCATTCTCAATGATTGTCTTAGCTTCTTTACGGCTACCAGCCAATTCATCTTCGCGTTTCTGAGCCAATACTTCTGCTTTTTGACGTGCTTGTTCAGCTCCGTCAATATCTGCTGCAATTTTTTCTGCTCTTTGTTCGAAAATGCTAGCCAAATTTGACCAAGCGTATTTCTTAACCAAGACTAGCAAGAGAATAAAGGAACCAGCGATTAGTATAAAATCACCAAGTAATTCACCTACTGTTACATTCATAAACTACTCCTTTCTATTCTTCATCATTAATTTTATTTCCTAGGTACATTGAAGATAACAATGTAAATACATATGCTTGTACACAAGAAATAAAAACAGAAAATGCAGTCCAGATTAGATTTGTTCCAAAAGCAATAGGATACCAATAGAAGGCCTGATGAGAAAGTAGGACTAACATACTTGCCATCACTTCCCCTGCAAAGATATTACCAAAGACCCGCAATGCAAGTGAAAGGAGATTGGTAACTTCTTCCAAGAGATTCATTGGTGTCATAAAACCTGGTGTTACAAATGCTTTTAAATACTTTTTGATTCCACGACGACGAATTCCTTCTACGTGGGTCATCAAGATAATTGTAAAAGACAAGACCAAGTCAAATGACAAATTTGCTGTTGGTGAGGTCCAAAGATTTACACCATCTGTAGTCTGAATTCTAGCCATTAAGCCAATATTATTTGCAATGGCCATAAATAGGAATAAACAGAAATAAAAGAGAGAATAATCCTTTATCATTGGACCAAGGTTTGATTTTGTAAATCCAACAACAAAATCAAATAAATACTCTAATACATTTTGTTTTCCTGTGGGTCTCAAAGTCATATTTCGAGTTGCCCAATAAATAAAGCCAAAAATAAGTGCTACAGTCAACAAAGTCAAAACTACTATGGTTAAATTAAAGGTAACAGGACCAATATTGATGGTTGGATTAATACTTTCTTCCATCTAAAATCCTCCCTTTTTTCAATTTATACTTCTTTTATTTGATGATAAATGAAAAGACAAGAGTAACGAAGAAAGTACCTTCAATAAAGGCAACCCCTAGGATCATCAAACTACGTAGTTCTGAGATGATATCTGGTTGGCGAGCAACTGATTTCAACAAACCGTTCATCAACATACCTTCACCAAGAGATACACCCATACAGGCAAGACATAGACCGAAAAATGTTAAATTCATGACGAATTCTCCTTTTAATTAAAATTTACTTACTTAGTTTAGTCCTAAAAATTGGATTTGTCAACTTTTTACTAACATTGAAAGCGTTTAATGAAAATTATTTACAATTTTACTATTTTTAAGCCTATTATATAGAAAACTTTGTAAAAAACTTGTAATAAATCCGACCATTATCTAGACATTTCTGAAAAATATTGAAAAAATCCGAGATGAAATCTCGGATGAAAATTAATATATTTTCTTTAACCTAATGCTCTTTAGTAAGTAGGATTACAGAGAAAGTAACTAGAAAGCTTTCGTCTCCTGCACGCTTATTAAGCTCGAACTGTGACGCTGGTTCCATCTTCTTTATAAAGATTGATAAGACCTTCTTTAAGAGCTCGAACCATGTCTCCTGCTTGAACAGGTTGTGGGACTTTGATTGTCAAGAGTTCCATTGGATTTGGAGCGCGGTCGATTTTATTGCCTTTGGCATCATGCAAATCTTCAATATAAGTTTCAAAATGACGGAAACCTGGGCCATAAAACTCAACTTGATCACCTTCGTTAATGACGTTCCGTTGGCGAATAGTCGCTGTTTGTGTCGCATCATCATAAGAAACGACTTCAGCAACAAACTTGTACTCAGGAATTTTACGGCGAGCACCAAACAACTGCTCATTTTCAGATGGTGTACCATAGTAGAATCCTGTAGCCAATTCACGTTGGGCAACCTTCCACATCTCATCAATCAAGTCTTGCTTGATAGCTTCGAATTTTTCTGGACTTTCTAGATAAGCATCAACAGCTGCCTTGTAGCAGTTGGTTACTGTTGAAACATAGTGAATAGACTTCATACGTCCTTCAATCTTGAGACTGTCCACTCCATTTTCAATCATATCCGGGATATGGTCAATCATAGACATATCAACGGCTGACATTGAAAATTCTTCAGGAATTTCACCTTTAAGACTCTTGCGTTCTTTCCCAAATGGCATATCGTAAAGGTCATATTTCCAACGGCAAGATTGAGAGCAACCACCACGGTTGGCATCACGCATACTCATGTGGTTAGAAAGGGTACAACGACCAGAGTAAGAAATACACATTGCTCCATGGACAAAGGCTTCAATCTCAACATCTGTGCGTTTGCGAATTTCTGCCAATTCTTCCATTGAAACCTCACGCGCCAAAACGACACGAGTCAAGCCCAGTTCTTTCCAGAACTCAAGAGTTTCATAGTTGGTCGCACTAGCTTGAGTAGAGAGGTGAATCTCTAAACCAGGTGCTTCTGTAGCAGCAATCATAATCAAGGCTGGGTCAGATACGATAACTGCTGCAATCCCGATATCACGCAGTTTACGGAACCACTCACCAGCACCAGCTTCATTTCCTTCGTGCATAACCATATTGGCAGCTACATAGACCTTAGCTCCGTACTTAGCCGCAAACTGGACACCTTCTTCCATCTGTTCAAAGGTAAAGTTCCCGGCACGGCTACGAAGACCATAGGCCTGACCACCGATAAAGACAGCATCTGCTCCATACTGAACAGCTACTTTTAGCTTCTCTAAAGTCCCTGCAGGTGATAAAACTTCAGGGCGTTTTAATGTTTTTGTCATGTTTTCTCCTATTTGCAATATAAAAGTTTGACGTTTTTCCTTCTCATTTTATAGTAAATAAGTGATAAAATCAAGCCTAGACAGATTGTTTTGACAATTCTAATCTTTTAGACTTTAGATAACAGAGTTCTAAAAGCTTTTACTTATAACAAACTTCTCACATCATCATCTCGTGAAAAATTTATACTCAATAAAAATCAAAGAGCAAACAAGGTAGCTAGGCGTACAGCAAGGAGAAGCTAAAAATATCCTCCGATACACCACTTTCATCTAGCATATCGGAGGATTAGCTCTTATAGCACTATTCTTATTATGGAACACCTACAGTCTGGTAACCATAATTAACTATCTTAAGCCAATAAAAGCAAGTAAGCATCTGAAGGATTTACACCTTTTATACTCCATTCCTACTTTTGATAAACTAAGAGCGAAAAATTTAGCTTCTAGTCTTCTTTTCTTTTGGCTACATAAAGAGTAAGTAAGATTCCACTTCCTAAAAGAATTGAAATGACATCTGTTTGACTTCCAGTATTCGGTAAGGCTACTCTTGTATGATTCGTCATTCCAGAAGTTCCATAATCTGGGATTTGAGTATTTGTTTCAGATGTTACTGGAACTGTGTTTGGAATCTCAACAGTGTCAGAGGTATGTGATTCAAGTACATTTTGATTATTTGTACTTGGGATGCCTGTTCCTGACTTGTCCGTTCCTGGCTTCCCTGTATTTGGAGTACTTTCTCCTGGAATATCCGGTTTGCCGTTTTCAGGTGTTCCTGTATTTGGAGTGCCTACGCCCGGAGTGTTTGGTTTATTTGTTTCTGGCTTCGGCTTCGGTTTTGATTCCGGTTGTTCTGATGGTGGTGTAATTCTTCCCGATTCTGGTTTCGGTTGTTCTGGTGGTATTGTTCCAGTATTTCCTGGTTGTACAGGGGTTGGATTCACAGCACAATTACATGTTCCATCCTTACCATCACGTCCATCTTTTCCGTCTTTACCATTTTTCACTACAATTTCTTGTTTTGTTCCATCTGGATTTGTGATGACAATTGTATGACTTCCATCTAGATTCTCTTTCGTTTCAATTGTAGGAGATTTACCGTCTTGGCCATTTTTCACTACAATCTCACGTTTTGATCCATCTGGGTTGGTAATAATAATTGTATGGCTTCCATCAGAGTTTTCTCTTGTTTCAATTATCGCTGATTTACCATCAATACCATTACGACCGTCACGACCATCTACTCCGTTATAGATATCTTCCTCACTAATCAAAGTATCTCCAGCAGTATAGGTCAAAGTATTATCATTATCGTAATAAACTGTAATATGAACGCCAATTGGCTCCGTTGCTGGTTGAGTAGTTGCAAGATCCTCATCCACACTTCTTGCTCTTCTAGCGCTTCGAGGTTGTGCAGGATAAATTGGTTTTAGTTCAATTCTTGGAGAACGTCCATCTTTTCCGTTTTCTCCATTTTTAACCGTTGTTGCAATTGGTTCTTTACCATCTGGTTGAGTAATTGAAATTGTATGACTTCCATCTGGATTTGTCACTACACTTACTTCTGGTGTAAAGCCGTCTTTTCCGTCACGGCCGGCTACTCCAGCTTCACCTTTATCACCTTTTGCTCCCTTGATATTTCCTGCTGGTTTCCACTCTCCATCTTTCTTAACAAGGACATCTCCTGTTGTTGTATTGATGAATGTGTCGCCATCTTTTCCATCTTGGGCTTTTGGTGCATTTGCGCCACTTAAGATATCCTTCCCGTCTCTGCCGTTTTGTCCTGGTAAACCTTGAGCTCCATCTTGCCCACGTTCACCTTGAATACCTTGGTCACCCTTGTCACCTTTTGGCCCAGCTACTCCAGTTTCACCTTTTTCACCTTTTGGTCCAGCTGCTCCGTCTTGTCCATCTTTAATCACGGATGTGCCTAGAACTGTATCTGTTCCTTCGTCAAACTGATTATTGGCATTCTTGTCACTATAGAACGTTAATGTCGTTTCTTTCTTAGTTTCATCACGGTCTACTTTAACTTTTGGAGTCTCACCATCTTTACCATTTTTAATAACGGTTGATACTGGTTGTCCACCTGGTTGTGAAATCGTAACTGTATGCGTTCCATCATTGTTTTCTGCCACAGTTACAGTTGGTGTAGCTGGTGTTAAGTCTACAACATCTATGGTGATATCTTTGGTAATTGATTTAGTTTTACCTGCATTTATCACCGTTACTGGTATATCAAATGCTCCAGCTATTGTTGGTGTTCCTGAAATAGTCTTAGCAGATTCATCGTATGTTACACCATCTGGAAGTTTGGTCTTATCAACCGTTAATGTAGCACCTGCTGGTACTGTAAACGTAATTGGACGAAGATCAGTTTTTCCTAGCGCAATCATTTGACGATCATTTTTAATGTCTAATGATACTGGATCATCTACTACCGTTACAGTGATAATCTCTTCTGCACTACCTTTACCTAATGTTTCAGAATCCAATGTTGCTTTTAAACGAACTTTATAAACACCAGGCTTGGTTGGAGTTCCACTAATTGTATGCGTTGCAGCATTATAATTTAAACCTGCAGTTGATTCAAGATATGAGTCTAAGTCTGTTTCCGGTAAATCTACGCTTAGATAACGAGCACCTAAACTTGAATGTTCACTGTGAGAAACCACCATATTTTTAATAGTTTCACCCAGACGAATCGTTTGTTCTTTTTCTGTAACATTAATACTTACAGGAAGTGGGCGAACATTAATTTTAATATGCCCACCTGCAACTGGAGATTCTGCCATTTCTGGGAAAGTAGCTTTATATGGAATTAAGTACTCTCCCACTTTAGATGGTGTTCCAGAAATTGTTCTACTTGCTGAATCATAAGTAACTCCTGGTGGAAGTTGACTTGTATCAACTTCTAATCTTGCTTTACTGTCAGAAGGAGTCAGTACTACATTGTCTATAGCAGTTAGAACTGTCTTCTCTTGTTCCTTATTATCAACCGTTACAGTTAAATCACGTGATGTTACATTAATCGTTAAGGTTGCGCTTGCTGTTGAATTCCCACTAATTGTCGGACTTGTTGCTGTGAATGTTGCTGTATAGGTTCCTACTTTTGTAGGAGTTCCTGAAACAGTTTTCGTAGCAGCATCATAGTTTACACCTGGAGGAAGTTCTCCAGAAGTGATTGTTAACAAGGCTCCATCCGCTTTCAACTTAATCGAAGGAAGTTCATCCAAAACTTTCACTTCTTTTTTATTGTCTGGAATTGAAAAGTCTAAAGGAACACTTTTTACTGTGATATTGACATACGCATAGGCATATTGGTTATTTCCCGATTTGTCAGTTCTATATACATAAGCATATGTTTGAAACTTACCTACTTGAGTTGGAGTTCCTGTTATAGTTTTATTATCTGAAGACCAACTTAAACCACTTGGTAAACTTCCACTTGTATAACTTACTGTCGCATTTTTAGGAATTTTAAGAGTAATCGGTGGTATTGATTCACCTGCTGTAAACGTGTAATCAACTGCTGGAACATTAAAGTTTCCTGGCGTTACTGTCAAATCGACTACTTTAGTAATGGAAACTCCATCTTTTGTAGCAGTAACCGGAATCACATAATGTCCTTCATATAATCCAGTGCCTGATAATGTTTTGCTATTGCTATCATACATAACACCATCTGGCAGTGTTCCTACTGAAACTGTAGCCCCTTCAGTTGCTGTCACAACCATATCTGCAAATTTAGTTCCTTCTGAAACTGTTTGCTTATCATTCGTTACAGATAAAGTTAAATCAGAAACTGGTGGAGGTGTAACTGTATAAGTAAAGCTGGTCTTAATCTGACGACTTTGACCTTCATTATTGGTATAAGTAGCTGTTACAATCGCTGTTTGTGGTGCATCTGTATGTTTTAAAGCATAACCTGTTAGACCTGTATTGTCAGCATTAGGACTTAGGTAGAGATGTTCTCCATCAGCCTCAACTGATAGACTCGTAATCTTACTACCATTTGTCATCGAAACAGGAATAGTTGGGATAGCTTGTCCTTCTTGCCAACTTTGATTGGAAATAGGATTTAGGCCGTCCATTACTTCAAAAGTAAATTCCCGTACCGGAGCATCTTCTCCATAGTGTCCATCCTTAGCCTTTGCTGTAATCTTATGAACACCGATAGGTAAGATTACTCCATCTCTTTTGGTAATGACGTATTTAGTTGGATCTTCTGCACTTCTTGTAATGCTAACTCCCTCAGGAGCATTTATGTCCATCAACTCTGCATTTTCTTTATTTAGTACTAACTCACCTAATTTTTGAAGGGCAGTAGATTTAGGAACTGCAACTGGTGTTGGATTTTTTACTTGATAAAGCTTATCCGCATGAAACAAAACATCTGCATGGGTTAAGTAATTATTTAATCGATAATCACTGTTATTAGCAACTGAACGTTCCTCCGTCCTGACTGGAACTGTAAATAGTTTTTCAGTTCCAAAACTATCTGTCGTTTTAAACTTAATTGTAAAGTTGGCTTGCTGTTTAGGCAGTTTTGTAAAACGTACTCGATAAGGAAGTCTATCGACAGAATAAGAATCAGCTTGCCAATCATTGCCAGATTCTAATTTAGAAACATCGACTAGTTCGTATGCTACATCTGCATTGGTATCTATACGTTCAAATTTATCAATCCTTACCTTATCCAGAGAAACAGAAGAATCGCTAAATCTTAATCCAAACTCTGTATAGTAATGAAGCGTATCTTTTTTGGCATCTTTAATTGTTCTTATAGTGTCTGTACTTTCTAAATCATTGGAATTTCTACTATCAGAACCATATAGGACATTTGGATTATAATTTCTGACAGTTTCACTATCATAACCTACAGCATAACCAAAGGTTGTTGTAGGAATAACCAAACCTTCATCTGAACCGCTTGCAGCACTAGGATTAAAAGAATACCGACTAGCTCGTGCTGTATTTATTACATAAGTACCAGGATTTCTAATAGTTAGAGGTATACTCTTTTCATATTGACCGTCTTTAGAAACTAAACCAATATTATAAGTACCCTCCTTAATACTCTTATCTAAAGTTATTTTTCCTGAAATTCTTTGGTTGGCAGAATCATAAGTTAATCCTAAGTCTTTGGCCCCTTGAGTCAATTCCACTTGCGTTTTAGGATCTATACGGCTAGTTCCTGTTTTATAACTTAATGTTATGTCACGTCCATCTTTAGTAACAGTAGAATAGCCACTCTCATTTTCTACGGTAATATAGGGTAATTCACTAACTGATTTTATGATTAGACTTGTCGTATAGGTTTGATTGTTATATGTGAAGCCGACATTGTAAGTACCAGGCTCTACCGTAGTTGGAACATTTCCAGATAGGGCGAGAATCCAGTCACGATCCCCTGACGGATTCCTAGTCTCTTTTTCTATAATCTTTAAACCTAATTTTTGAGCATCTTCATTTACAGTTGAACCATTTTTAACTCCATAGTATAGACTAGAATTAGAACCATAGTATGGTGCAAGATCGGTAGAAATATCAAATTCGACTTTAGGTGCAGTTGCTGCTCCGTAGGAGTAAACCGTTTTTGACCCTGTTGTCGGGATTAGCACAGCTGGTTGACTCGTCGTCTCTGCATCCAACATATAACTAAGATTGCCTGAATGCCCCATCTTTTTGAGTTGGTTCCAGACTGCCTCGATGGCTTCTGCTAGATTGGTACGTGCTGTTTCAAAGGCTGTATTTGAAACATCTATTGACTTGAGGGAAGTTCTGGCCTCTGTTAAAAGTTGGTTGGAGCGACGCAAGGCTTCTTCGATGGCAGCTTTTTGATTTGAGTCTGTTAGACCGCTCAGGTATTTTTCTGCTTCCTTCGTTACTACCTCTGCTTCAGTGATTGTTGTTCCCAACTGGTCCTTGTCAGGATTTGTAACCTCTTCCTTTTCCTCCAGTTTCGTCAGAGGAGCCTCTACTAACGGTTTTTTATCGGATTCTTTCTGAACAGTCTCTGCCACTTCTTTTGACAGCATTTCTGGCTGGGCTTTTGGATCCTTTTCTGTAGAAACTGCTTTTTCTGAATTTGAAATGCTTGCTTCAACTGACGGTTGAGTTACAACTGGTTTTTCTGCCGACTGATCTGACTCAGGTCTAGGAACAACTTGATTTTTATCAGTGTCTACAGTAGCTGCTTCTACCTTGGGTTGAGCTACTTCAGCATCTGGGTCCTTTTGCTTTTCCGTATGGACACCTATCACTTCACTGGCGCGTACGACTGGCGCATTGGCTACAGCACCAATAAAGAATTGCCCAATCAAAACAGATGCCACACCGACACTGAATTTTCTAATGGCAAACTTTTGACGTTTTTCGAATTTCACTTCTATTCTCCCTTATTATTTTTTTGAGTTCTTTTATCAAACAATAATAAACATATACTAAATCATAAGCAATTGTGTATATTATTGCCTATTTTACTATTTTAATACTTTCTAAATAAAAATCAACAGATATCCACTGTTTTCTTTCACAGCAAAAGTAGAAATAACCACTAATAATAAATTTATCACAAAATAAAATACGCAAAATTAATAACTATTCATTTCATTAAGTGTTTGTTCTCGCTATACGCATATTTACCCCCCCCCCATGAAATATTGGGAGTTTTTTGTGAAATATAACATTTTTAGTACAAATTTCAATTTCTAGACTCAGAGATAGACAAAGTCCACTTCACAATTATTGTAGGGTGAAAGTTCTGCTATTTTCCATTTACTGAGTAGCAACTTCATTTCACGCTTGATAGCAAACAAAAAGACTCCATAAAATCTGAAATGGATCTTAGCCACTACAGATTTTATGGAGTTTTATTATCTTAATGCTGTTACATCAAGGATTCTTAGCCTAAGTTACTCTTATATATTATTCCCACTCAACGGTTGCAGGTGGTTTACTTGTAATATCGTAGACGATACGGTTAACGTGATCCACTTCGTTTACGATACGTACTGAGATTTTTTGAAGCACTTCCCATGGAATTTTGGCAAAATCAGCAGTCATACCATCGATAGAGGTGATCGCACGGATTGCAATCGTGTAGTCATATGTACGACCGTCACCCATAACACCGACTGAACGAACACCTGTGTTAACTGTGAAGTATTGCCAGATATCGCGGTCAAGGCCAGCTTTAGCAATTTCCTCACGAAGAATAGCGTCTGATTCACGAACTGTTTCTAGCTTTTCTTCAGTGATTTCACCCATAACACGGATAGCAAGTCCTGGTCCTGGGAATGGTTGGCGCCATACGATATGGTCTGGCATACCAAGCTCTGTACCAAGGGCACGAACTTCGTCTTTATAGAGAGTGTTGAGTGGTTCAATCAATTCAAACTGCATGTCTTCTGGAAGACCACCCACGTTGTGGTGTGACTTGATAGTTTGAGCTGTATCTGTACCAGACTCGATAACGTCTGTATATAAGGTACCTTGAGCAAGGAATTTCACATCTTTGAGCTTGCTTGCTTCGTCATCAAAGACATAAACAAACTCGTTACCGATGATTTTACGTTTTTGTTCAGGGTCAGAAACTCCTGCAAGTTTATCAAGGAAACGTTTAGCAGCGTCTGCTTTGACGATATTCAACCCAAACTTACCACCAAGCATTTCCATAACTTGGTCCGCTTCTCCTTTACGAAGAAGACCGTGGTCTACGAAGATACAGATCAATTGATTGCCAATAGCCTTTTGGAGAAGAACTCCAACAACTGAAGAGTCAACACCACCTGATAGACCGAGAAGGACACGTTTATCACCGACGGTTTCACGAATTTTTTGGATCTGCATATCAATGAAGTTATCCATTGACCAGTCGCCTTTAGCTTTACAGATGTTAAGAGCAAAGTTACGAAGGATATCATTTCCGTACACAGAATGACGAACTTCTGGGTGGAATTGGATACCATAAATGTGTTTATCTGAGTTTTCGATGGCTGCGTATGGGCAGTCAGCTGATGTACCTGTACGAACAAAGTCAGCAGGAATCTCAGTAACCGCATCACCATGGCTCATCAAAACAGTCTGCTCGTCTGGTGTTGATTCAAAAAGAGCTGATGGTGTGTGAGTTAGGGTTGATTGACCGTATTCACGATTCCCAGCGTCACCTGCAGGAACAACTTTTCCTCCAAGTTTATGGGTCAATAACTGCATACCGTAACAAATTCCCAAAATAGGAATTCCGAGTTCGAAGATTTCTGGGTCAATATCGAATGAACCATCTTCATATACAGAGTTTGGACCACCTGAAAGGATGATTCCTACAGGATTGATTTCACGAACTTCAGCAGCTGAAATTTTATGGCTTTTTAGTTCTGAAAAAACACCAATCTCACGGATACGGCGTGAAATCAGCTGGTTGTATTGGCTACCATAGTCCAATACGATGATTTTTTCTACATCTTGCAAATCAGTTGAAATGTTGCTCATCTTTTTCCTTTCTCAAAAGAAATATCTTTTTTCAATATTCTATCACAAATAAGGGCGAATTACCAACTAAACAAGGCGAAGTTTGACTTTTTCTAGTTTATTGGGGTACAATAGAGAAAAGATAGAAATGAAGTGAAAAATATGCTACCCGCTTATATGAAAATCCATGATCAGATAAAAAAGGATATTGACGAACATCGTTGGGCCATTGGTGAGAGACTTCCCAGTGAAAGAGATTTAGCAGAGCAGTTTGCGGTCAGTCGCATGACCCTCCGCCAAGCCGTATCTCTATTAGTCGAAGAAGGCGTCTTAGAGCGCCGTGTAGGAAGTGGCACCTTTGTATCCAGTACACGTGTACAAGAAAAGATGCGAGGAACAACCAGTTTTACTGAAATTGTTAAATCCCAAGGTAAAGCACCCTCTAGCCAGCTCATTTCCTACAGAAAAACCATTCCCAATGAGCAGGAAGTTGCTAAACTAGGAATTTCTCCTACCGAAAATATTATCCGAATGGAACGTGTTCGCTATGCCGACCAAGTTCCTCTGGTTTATGAAGTTGCTTCTATTCCTGAAAAATTCATTAAGGACTTTAAAAAAGAAGAAATCACTAGTCATTTCTTCCAGACTCTACAAAAACACGGCTACCGTATTGGCAAATCACAGCAGACTATTTATGCTCGTCTCGCTAAGGAAAAAATTGCCCACTATTTGGAAGTTGAAAAAGGACATGCTATTCTTGGGCTGACTCAGGTTTCCTACCTAGAAGATGGTACTGCTTTTGAATATGTAAAAAGTCAATATGTAGGCGAACGTTTTGAATTTTATCTTGAGAATAATTAGATTACTAGGCAAAAACTCTCTGTCACGGACAAAGAGTCTTTTTTATTTCTCTAACAATAAATCTTTCAACGAAATCAAAGTGACTGCAATTAAAATCATTGCCATACCAAGAAAATCAATAGGATAAAATTGTTCATTCATAATTAGGAAGGCAAAGAAAACCGCCGAGATTGGTTCAATTGAAGCCAACAAACTTGACTTAACCGGTCCAATCAAACTGGCTCCCTTTAAGAAGGCTGTATAGGCAAAGACAGTCCCGATAAGAATAATGCCCGCAAAAGCGAGGAGAAAATCAAGACTAGTTGGGATAACAGTCTGTAGAAATCCTGTAAAAGGAAGGGCGACCAAACCTGCTATGACCATTCCCACACCAATGACCAAACTGCTCCCCCACTTCTTAATCAAGGATATGGGCAAAATGATATAAAGTGCGTAAGTCAGAGCAGAAAAGAGACCCCAGAACAGGCCTGCAGGTGTCATGGATAACTGGTCCAATTGCCCATGAGTTGCAATCAGGAAGGTCCCTCCAATAGCTAATATGATTGAAATAATCTCTCCCAGTGTCGGTGCCACCTTATCTTTGATACAGCTATAAATCAAAATCCCGACAGGACAAACATACTGAAGCACCGTCGCGGTTCCTGCATTGGTCTCCTGAATAGCAGTTAGATAGGCGAATTGGTTGAGGAAGAGACCAATTAGAGCAAAAATAAGAAGAGACAGCAAACTCTTTCTATCCTTTAAAAAGGCCAGCATTCTATCCTTTGCAGTAGCATAAGCCAAGACCATGAGAATCCCACCGGCGATTAAAAGTCGTAAGTTAGTTAAAACCAGAGACGAAATTCCATGTGCCATCAGGTATTGGCCACTCGTTCCTGACAAGCCCCAAGCAATCCCAGCCACAACTGTTAATAGAGTCCCTTTTAAACTGTTTGACATGTCTCTCCTTACTCTTCTTTGCGAATCAAGTCCATCACTTGATTGCGGTCTATAATCCATTGAGCTCTCTCATCCTTTTCATAGGTACGATTCGATAGGAAAATGACCGCTTCTTGCTTCTGACGATTCCACATGATAAAGGTACCTGTATAGCCCGTATGGTCTAGCCAATCTCCTTCCAAATTCCATGCTAAAGAACGTTCCTTGTCATCCAAAGTAGAAAAATTTTGACTCAAATCTCTTGCAAAATCATCTGCTAAATAGTGTTCTAAAAAAATTTGTAAATCCTTTACAGTCGAAAACAAACCAGCACTACCAGCATGTCTGCCTAGGAGGCGAGCCTTGGGATCATGTACCAGACCTGCCTCTACACCTCTAACTGTTGGAACAGCAAGTTCAACAGGACCAAACTGGGTTTCCGTCATTCTCCAAGGATTCCACACTTGTTCTTGTAAAATCACATCCAAGTCTTGATTAAAGATTCTTTCCAAGATAAAACCTAACAGCAAAAAATGGACATCCGAATAAAGAAAGGCTGACTGACTTCGTCTGTTGAGATGAAACATCGCGTCCTTTAATTCTGAGGCTGCTAAAAGATCCCTATTGGGAATAAAAGGATCAAGATCTGTAGAGTGGGTTAAGAGCTGGCGAATAGTGATGTCTGGATAATCACTCTCAGCTAAAAAATCTGTTACCGGTCTGTCAATATCTAATTGACCTTTTTCCCACAAAAAGGTAAAAACCGTACCAACCCCAACAACCTTGCTGACACTGGCTAGATCGTAAACTAGTCCTGCCTCTGTCTGCAAGCCTTGCTCTGGGTCACTCTGTCCTAAATAGACCTCCGTCCATTGATGGTCCTTAAAATACGCAAAAGAGGCCCCGGGATAGATCCCTGCCTCGATTTGTTCTTCTATTTTTTTAATAATCTTGGTCCACTTCATACTTCTTCAAACCACAATTCAACATTATTTCTATCTTTACCAAGGAAGAATTTTTCAGACTTAGGAATAAAATATTCGGTAGACTCAAACTTCTGGCGAAGACTCGCTATATCTAGTTCATTGACCAAGAACTTGAGCATAGATAAGTCCCAAGTAACCGTATTGTCTACAGTCAAATCCTGCCCCTGTGCTGGGATAAAATTAAGTGATGCCCCAATTTCAGATAGTTCCAAGAAACTTTCAATATCCGTTGGGAGGTGTAATTCCATAGAAATCTCAAATTTACTTAAAGAAATTGACTCCAAATCTGTTTGAAATTCAAGTTTTTCTTCTACTTCTACTAGACTTTCTCTATCATCTTCCGCATGAATCAAAACCAAATCATCTTCTGGAGAGTAAATTTCAAAAGCGTAGCCATTTTGACCTTTATATAATCGATGAATCGAATCTGTTTTAGATAAGAGTCCTTCGATCTCCAAGGGACTTTCCACCTTGACAATCAATCTAGCTAATTTTTTTCTTCCCTCTACCTTACGAGTGCGCATACTTGGAGCTTCTTCTAAAACCAGCTTTTCAAGACCTGTTTGGTCACCTAGTGACAGAAAGGCCGACTCTTCTAACAAGGCCTTCATACCAAGGGTTTCAATATAAAATGTTTCATTTAATTTTCTATTATTAACTTTTAAAGTAGGAATAATCCGTACAATTTGATTTACATTCATAAATTCCTCCAACTCTTTTATTTTAAAGGATTTTAGAATTTTTTACAAGATATTATGCTCAAATTTACCGATTTTTCGTAAAAATTTCATCTAAAAAACCGAGGATTTCCTCGGTTTCAATTTCTTATAGGTAAAGGAATTTAAAGATAGCTACTGCCGCAATTGCTGCTGCGATAGGTGCTACTACTGGTACCCAAGAATACCACCATTTTGAATCGCCTTTGTGCTCACCAAGAACTGATTTTGGAAGGAAAGCATGAAGGAGACGTGGTCCCAAGTCACGGGCTGGATTCAAGGCAGGTCCTGTAGGTCCACCAAGTGATGTTACCAAGGCCATAACAAGGAATCCAAGTGCCAAATGAGCAATTCCAAGACCAGATGTCATAAATGGTGCTACTTGTTCTTTAGCTTGGTCAAGTGCTGCTGTTACTTGTTCTTGAGGAATTGTTTGACCTTGAGTAGTTGCTTGTGCAACTTGAGCATTGATAGCAGCTTGTGCTTTTGATACTAGTTCAGCACCAAAGAAGTTTTTAGTCATACCAAGGGCTGCAAAAAACAGAACAAATGATCCAACAAACTCATTTACAAAACCATTAACAGTTGCTGCAAAATGTGATTCTTTTGTACCATTATCCAAACTTGAAATTGTTGAGAAAGTACCCAAAATGTTGTTTGGATTTTCAGTTTTCAAGTAGTATGGGCGGTGTGTTGCCACAACCAAGGCTTGACCAAAGATAGCACCCAAAACTTGTGCAATGATATAAGGCGCAACTTGTGCCCAAGGGAAAAGACCGCTGATTGCAAGTCCAAGAGTGAAGGCTGGGTTGATGTGGTTTCCAGATACGTTACCAAACATTAATGCTGGGATCATAACCCCCATACCATAACCAACAGCGATAACGATCCAGCCACTTTGGTGACCTTTCGTACCTTTAAGTTCAACGTTGGCAACTGCACCATTTCCAAGAATGATCAAAATAGCAGTTCCCAAAAATTCAGTGGCATATTTAATTGCCCATGTGAAATCCATTTGATAGATTCTCCTTAAAATTTTTTAGACAATCTTTATTCTATCAATTTTTATATCTTTTAGCAATATGTTTTCTAAAAGAATATATGAGAAAGCGGTTTTATTTCTTATAAAAAACAAAAGGATTAAGGGAGTAATTTTCCTTAATCCGAAAGTTCTTATTCTTGACGTTGTCCGAAATCTGCAATCATTTGCTCCATTTCTTGTCGACTCGGAGTTGTCAGCATATAAAGGTAATCTCCTTGAAGTTCCGCAAAGGCAACTGGCATGATTTTTTTAACCTTGAACTGCTGGCTGTATTTAGCAAGCAAGTCCTCCTCAGAATAGACATAGTGAGCATTTGCACGGCGAGAAGTAGCCAAACAATACTGAGGTTCAAAGTCTGACGCTGGGAACTCTTCTCCTGCGACAATAGCTGCATAGCCACGATAGAGATCCAAGGAATGAGCAAAATTATAAACATCAATGGTGAAACCACCTGCAGGACGATTATTGTACTCGATAGCGATGTAATCATCTCCCTCGCGGAAGAATTCGATATGGAAAAAACGTTCTTTCATACCAAATTCCTTGACAATTGCCTCACCATATTTACGTAATTTAGGATCCATATCCTTGAGAACGTAATAAGAATTGTCCATCTTGTAAATCATGAGATCAAGCGGTGTATAGGCGTAATCAAAGGTTGTTGAGAAGACAATTTTACCATCCTTGTCCACAAGACCATCAAAGGTACAAATTTCGCTAGAGGTGACAAATTTCTCAAAGAAATAAACAGTTGAATGATCCCATTCTTGCTTGAAATGATTGATATCGTCTTCTGTCTCAAGCTTAAAGGTGGCTGCCGCTCCCACTCCATTATCAGGTTTGGCAATCATTGGAAGTCCGATTTCTTTCACAGCTTTATCAACATCTACTTCCGTCTTGATAACAGCTCCAGGTACCACAGGGACACCTGCTTTTTTGAAAAGTTTCTTCATTTCAGACTTGTATTTAGTCTTTTTAAGATCTTCTGATTTGGCACCAAAAACATTGAATTGTTCTCTGAGTGTTGCGTCCAGCTCTAGCCAATATTCATTGTGGGACTCGATGCGATCAATTGGGCCATGTTTATAAAAGAGAAAAGCAACTGCACGTTTGACTTCGTCTACATTTTCAAGATTATCTACACGGAAATACTCGGTCAAACTATTGCGCAAGGGTTCATCCAATTGCTCATAAGGCTCTTGACCAATTCCCAAGACTGTGATGCCTTTATTAGCTAGTTCGATCGTAAACTGTTGAAAGTTTTGTGGATAGTAGGGAGAAATAACAAGGTAATTCATAGGTAACTCCTTTTATAGATACAGGTGTCCAAGAAAATAGGGCATTTGTTTACGCCACCATTCCCAGTCATGGGCGACATCATGTCCCCATTCAGCAAACCAGGCTGGAATTTGTTTCTGGTCAAAGGCTTCTTTGAGCTTGTAGAAAGATGGTAAACCGTCTTGTTCCCAGGCACCAAGCCCCGTACAAAGCACAATCTCTGCCTGACGGTAACGGTCGATAAACCAACCGTCGTTCTGATTCCAGATATAATCTACTGGCGAGTTTTGGTAAATAGCATCGTCATTGTAGTAATCTCCGACAAAGAAACGTGCGTCGTAGACACCACTAAGAGCAATTACTTTGGTAAAGACATCTGGATGCTGGAGGAAGAAATTGACAGCATGGTATGCGCCCATGGAGCAGCCTGTCGTCATCATGCCATCAAACCAACCTGTCTTATGCTTGATAAAAGGAATGGCCTCCTCAATCACATAGCGTTCATAGGCACGGTGCATCTCTGCTTGGTCGTGACCATTTTTCCAAGTGGCCAACCAGCTCTCACTATCCACACTAGATAGGGTAAAGAACTGAACACGGCCTTCCTCGATAAAGGAAGCACAGGAATCAATCATGCCAAAATCATAGTATTCATTGTGACTGCCACCAGATGAAGCAAAGACCACAACTGGAATACCAGCATGCCCATAACGGTTGAGGTACATTTCACGGTTAAGATTGCCACTCCAGTGGCTAAGATGTTCAATATGCATATTTTCTCCTTTCTTACTTTACCAGTTTTCTGCAAAAAATCTCAAACAGTCTGGTAAATTTTCCGACCATGGAATCTCACTATGAATGGCACCAGACTGAACTTTCAAGACAAGATTATCCAGACGAACTCCCCCAGCAATCAAATCATGGTAATAGCGAAGTGACGAGTCGATATAGGCTTGTTTGATATTGCCAGCCATCAAGGTCTTGTCTGTGTCATCTGCTTCTTCTGTTCCTACATAGATGAAGATGCGCTGGTCAGGCGACAGTTTTTGGCGCTCGATATAACGGTTAAATGCTTCTTGGTGGAGCCAGTTTGCAGATGAAAAGACGCCTAGGCAACCAATTTGGTCTTGGTATTCCAAACCGATAAACTGGGTAATATTGCCTCCTAGTGAAGACCCAATCATAGCTGTATGCTGGCGGTCAGCTTTGGTACGGTAGGTCTCATCGATAAAAGGTTTGACCACATCCATGACAAACTCGGCATACTCCACACCCTTACCACCAAACTGCTGCCCCGGAATAGGAGATTCTTGGAACTTCCATGCCGCATACTCATTCATCCGCCCCATACCATCATTGTCAATAGCAACGACAATCATGCGACTGATATCCGGATTGCGCTTAATAGCTGGGATAATCTTCCATGAATGACCAATAAAAGACTCTTTGCTATAAAAAACATTTTGCCCGTCATGAAAGTAAACAACAGGATAGGAACGGTCAGTATCTTTCTCATAATCTTTAGGCAGGAGAACACGTACACGGCGCTCCTTACCAGTATAAGGAACCTTGAGTTTATGCTCTTTCATCTTTAAATAAAAGTAGGATTGATTCATTGTCAGAAAACTCTCTATATTCAAAATTTTATTTTATTATATCACAATTATAGAAAAAAAGTTAGTTTTGCTTCCATTTTTGGATTAAAAACTAACTTTTTCATTTGTTTTTCTAAATTCTTTTGGATTTTCTGATTTAGAGGAGATTGTCAATCAAGTCATCCACTTCATCTTTTTCAGCTTGAGGTGTAATCTCGGTAATCATGATTCCAGCCACAGCTCGCTCAACTAAACCTTCAACATCCATACGAGCTTCATACTGCTCTGCATTCTTAATCTTAGGATTGGTCTTAGGACGATCTGGTGCAAAAATCGTACAACAGTCTTCAAATGGCTGGATTGAAATGTCAAAGGTATCGATTTCTTGTGCAATATCAATGATTTCCAACTTATCCATGGTTACAACTGGGCGGATGATGGGAGTGTTGGTAACGGCATTGATAGCCTGCATGCTTTCAAGGGTTTGGCTGGCTACTTGACCTAGACTCTCCCCATTGATGATAACCAAACCATTTCGTACCTCACGAATACGGTCGGTAATCCGCATCATAAAGCGACGCGTCAAGGTCATGAGATAGGCTTCTGGTGCCTTGGCCTTAATTTCCTCTTGAATCTCTGTGAAAGGCACTTCGATAAACTGGATATTGCCCCCAAACTTGGTCAATTTTCGAGTCAAATCTTGGGCTTTTTTAAGGGCACCAGGACTCGTGTAAGGTGGGCTGGCAAAATGAACAGCCTCAATATCCACTCCACGTTTCAAAGCAAGATAACCTGCTACAGGTGAATCAATCCCTCCTGACAACATGAGCATGCCTTTACCTGAAGTTCCAACTGGCAAACCACCAGCCCCACGAATAGTTTCATAAGAAAGATAGGCTGCTTCTTCACGGATTTCCACCTGAAGATTGATGTCAGGACTTTTCATTTGAGCTTGCACATTTGGAATGGCTTCGAAAACAGCTCCTCCAAGTGTTTGATTGAGTTCACGACTATCCAACTCAAAGTTGTGGTCGCTACGCTTGCTAGAAATTTTAAAGGTCATGCCATCCTTGTAGATGTCCTGCATAATCTCTTGGACAGCAGACTTCAGAACTTCTACAGATTTTTCAACCTTATAAACAGGGGAAAAGTTTTGAATTCCAAAAACTTGTTTGAGGGATTCTGCTACTGCTGTGTAATCTGCTCCATTGAGGTATGCATGGGCACGGTCGCGATCTGCTGTTACCTTAACTTGGGGATAGATAGACAAAACGTCTGAAATATTATTGCGAAGTTTATTGATGAAACGCATACGGTTTTTGCCCTTGGTTGACAGCTCACCGTAGCGAATCATAATTTCTGAATATTGCATGAATGCTCCTATCTTACTTTTCTAGTTTGATTGTAAATTAATTTTAACTTGGTCAAAAACTGCTCGACCTGACTCATATCATTTTCAAGGTCTAGGCTAAGACGCACAGCTGACTGGGCCTTATCTTTATCCACTCCCATAGCAATCAGAGTTCCTGCAGGTTTCCCTGCCTTTGACGAACAAGCAGAGGTCGTTGAGATGAAAATATCATAGTCTTCAAAAGCGTGAACGATGACTTCACCACGAACACCCTTGATTCCAAAAGTCAGGATGTGAGGGGCAAAGTCTTCCTCATCTGAAAAGACAAAAATATCTGGATAGTCCAGAAGTGCTTGACGAATCACTGCCTTCATCTGGCCAGTCTTGCTAGTAAAGATATCTAGCTTTTCCATAGATAAACGGAGAGCCTTGGCTGTCGCTGCAATTCCTGCCACATTTTCAGTTGTCGAACGGTAATCACGCTCCTGACCACCACCTGTTAAAAGAGGCGTAATCTTCTTACCATACTTGATATAGACAAAACCAACACCACGAACTCCGTGGAACTTGTGACCAGAGAAAGTCGCGAAATCCACTCGTTCTGTCAGATACTTTTCAGTCGGAATCTTGGCAAGCGCCTGAACCGCATCAACGTGGAAGGAAATAGTCGGCTTGTCTGCCAACAATTCTGAAATAGCCTCAATAGGTTGAATCGAGCCGATTTCATTGTTTACTGCCATGATGGAAACGAGGGTCGTATCAGGTCGTATCAAACCTTCTAACGCTTCAACATCCACAAATCCTTTGTTATCAACTGGAACAAAATCCACTTCAAATCCTTGACTTTTCAGCCAGAGGGCTGACTCTTTGACTGCCGGATGTTCAATGGCTGATACAATGATGTGCTTTCCAAACTGAGCCTTTTCAAAGGCCACACCCTTGATAACCCAGTTATCTCCTTCTGTCCCACCAGAAGTAAAGAAGATTTCCTCGCTTTTCTTACCGATTAAATCTGCAATCTGTTGGCGGGAAGCATCTAAGATTCGTGTTGCCTGATCTCCCAAACGATGGAGACTAGATGGATTTCCTAAAATTTTTGAAGCGACCTGCATATAGGTTTCAAGTGCTTCAGGATAGGGCTTGGTCGTCGCCGAATTATCAAAGTAAATCATATTTTCTCACGCTTTCTAAAATCACTCCCTCTATTGTATCATGAAACGGTGCCTGCGACAAGAAAGGGCAATTCCTCTTTTTTTAAGATTTTTTTAAAGAAATGCGGTATAATAAATTTTAATTAAAGGAGAGAATGTATGTCTAATTATCGTAGAACTTCAAAACCAAAAACAGAACACATCAAAAAAGGCTTTACAGTCTTTCAAAAAACCGTTGCTACTATCGGTAGTATCCTTGGCTTAATTACCGCAAGTATCACGATTATGAACGCCTTGGATAATAACAAAAATACTAAAAAAGAACCTACGACAAGCCAGACGACAACCATTGTCAAAGAAATTCAAAAGGAATCCCCTCAGGAAAACACTAGTCCCAATAAGGAAAATAACACTTCTCAAGAAAAAACACAGCAAGAGGAAACACCAAAAGCTAGCGTCAAGGAAGAGAAAAAAGAAGAGCAGAAAACAGCAACTCAGGACTCTACTACTCCTGCTCCTACTCCAAGTAAACCTGCTACTGAAAATGAAAAACAGTCCAATAGTCCAACTTCGGAAAATAAAACTAATCAATAATCACTAAAATAGCCTCCTTCCAAACTTGGAAAGAAGCTATTTTTTTATTGTTGTAAAACTTTTCTTGGTTTGGTACCTTCAGCTGGACCAATGACACCTGCCATCTCAAGCTCTTCCATGAGACGGGTCGCACGGTTAAATCCAACTGACAAACGACGCTGAATCATAGATGCGCTAGCTTTCTGAGTTTCGATTACCAAAGCCTTGGCTTCTTCAAAAAGCGGATCTCCACCAGTTTCACCATCTGAGAATTCACCTTCATTTTCAGAAACCTCACCTGGATCAAAACTCTCATCGTAGTCCGCATCTGCCTGAGCCTTGATAAAGTTTACGATGCGTTCAACATCATCATCCGAGATAAAGGATCCTTGGAGACGAACTGGATGATTTTCATCAATCGGTTTAAAGAGCATATCTCCTCGACCAAGCAGTTTCTCAGCTCCATTTTCATCTAAAATAGTACGGGAGTCTGTTCCTGATGAAACTGCGAAAGCGACACGAGATGGGACATTGGCCTTGATCAGACCAGAAATGACATCAACGGATGGACGCTGGGTTGCAAGAATCATGTGGATACCTGCAGCACGCGCCTTCTGTCCGAGACGAATGATGGCATCTTCCACTTCCTTGCTGGCAACCATCATGAGGTCAGCCAACTCATCCACAATCACGACAATGAACGGTAGCGGAACCTGCTTGTACTCAGACTGGGCATTGAACTCTTCTACCTTGGCATTAAAACCTGCAATATTCCGAACTCCCACCTTGGCAAAGAGTTCATAACGATTTTCCATTTCATCCACAACCTTTTGCAGAGCCTTGCTAGCCTTACGTGGATTGGTCACAACTGGAATCAAGAGGTGGGGAATATCATTGTAAACAGACAACTCAACCATCTTGGGATCGACCATCATAAATTTAACTTGGTCAGGTCTCGCCTTCATGAGGATGCTAGCGATAATGCCGTTAACAGCTACTGACTTCCCTGAACCCGTTGAACCTGCGACGAGCAAGTGAGGCATTTTAGAAAGGTCAAAAGCTCTTGCGGTTCCATTAACAGCCTTCCCTAAAGGAATTTCCAAGAGATTTTCTGCTTTCGTTTGAGATTGTTCCCATAGTTCTCGGAAAGAAACTGTCGCAATCTCAGAGTTAGGTACTTCAATTCCCACTAAAGATTTCCCTGGGATAGGTGCTTCGATTCGGACATCCTTGGCCGCCAAGGCTAGAGCGAGGTCATCTGCTAGATTGGAAATGCGGTTGACCCTTACACCAACGGCCGGCTTGACTTCATACTTGGTCACTGATGGTCCAATTTCAGCCCGTTCAACTGTTACCTTGATACCAAAACTAGCAAAAGTTTCTTCTAGGATTTTGATGTTTTCTCGAACAATCTTCTTCTCTTTCGACTGGTCTTTTGGTTTATCTGGGGCAAAGAGTTGTAAGCTTGGAAGTTTGTACTCAAGAGCCTCCTTGGCTGAAAAATCGACCTGAACATCTTCATCATCAGAGCCATCTTCCTGTTCAGCGAATTCAAGTTCAGCTTGAGGCAAGATGATTTCTGGTTCCACCCACTCTTCTTCTGGAACAGGAGGAACGTCAAGCACAACATCATCAGTCAGAATTTCACCCGTTTCCATATCAATAGGAGGCAAATCGAGTAAGGCTTTTTCAGTCTCTTCTTGTTCTAATCTAGCCTCTTGCTCAGCCTTTTGACGAGCTTTTTCTTCCTGTTTGACAAAACGTTCCTCTTTTCGACGCTCATGCCCTTCCCGCCATTTGGCAAAGCCTCTACTGAAAAATTCAGCAATATCGTAAACAGACCAAGGACTGACTAGGAGAGCACCTGCTAAAATCAAGATAGAACCAATAAAGTAAGTACCGATATTTGAGAAGAGAAAGGCTGTTGGCACATAGAGTCCAACACCAATCAAGCCTCCACCAGCAAAACTGGTCGTTCGAAAACCAGTCAGATCAGTCACAACCTGAGCCATAGTCCCTTTTAATACCGACTTATCCAAACCATATTTCCAAACTAAGTAGGCCTCAAAAATCAAGAGCAAACCTGCAAATATGGTGAAAAAGCCAGATAGGAGCCCTTCCTGTTTTCGTATCCACTTGAAAAAGAAGAGATAGAGTAGGATGCCAAATATTGCCAGATAAGCTAGGCTACCCACCAGCAAGCGAATTAAATTGTAAAGGGTTATACCTGCAGCCCCTAATTTAAAGGCTGCGAAAATCAATAAAAGGGCGATTCCCAACGAAATCAACATTCGTTGAATCGCTTCTTTTCTTTCGAGTTCTGCTTTAGACGGTCTCCGTCTTGTTTTACTTGTATTCTTGTTTGCCATTCTTTTATTATACCATATTTCACAGGCATTTCGGAAAGAGAAAAAGACTGCACCAAACGGTACAATCTTTTCATTTTTCTATTTTTTATGCTTGTGGTTTGCGTAGGTAACCATAGACTACACCACTTACGATTGCTCCTACCAAGACAGACACGAGGTAAAGAAGAGCATTAGAAGTAAGGGCGATAACGAAGATTCCTCCGTGTGGCGCCATGAGTTTGATACCAGTAAGACCAACGAGGCCACCTGCTACTGCTGAACCAAGAATGAAGCTTGGGATCGCACGAGCTGGGTCAGCGGCACCAAATGGAATTGCTCCCTCAGTGATAAATGACAAGCCCATGATGATGTTTGTCAAACCAGAGTTGCGTTCTTCCTTAGTAAATTTGTCTTTAAAGAGAAGAGTTGCGACAAAGATGGCAAGTGGTGGCACCATTCCTCCAGCCATAACTGCTGCCATAGCCACAGAACCACCTGAAGAAACAGTTGCTGCAAGCGTACCTGTACCAAAGACATAAGCCGCTTTATTGACTGGTCCACCCATATCGACAGCCATCATTCCTCCAAGAACGATACCAAGAAGGACAGCTGAACCTCCTCCAAGACCGCCTAGGAAGTCATTCATAGCAGTGTTGATTGCCGCCATTGGGATATTCACAGCTAGCATGACAAATCCAGTCAAGATTGTTCCAAGAAGTGGCAAGAGAAGGATTGATTTTGCACCTTCAAGTGAACGAGGAACTTTAACGTATTTCTTGATAGCAAGAACTAAAGCACCTGCGATAAATCCACCAACAAGGGCACCTAGGAAACCAGATGAGACACCTGCAAGAGTTGAAGTTGCTTCACCACCTGCGGCATAAGGAATTTTACCAAAGGCAAAACCTTCTTTTGCTATAGCACCAGCCACGAAACCTGCTACCAAACCTGGTTTTTCAGCAATAGAGTAGGCAACATAACCTGCAAAGACTGGGAGCATCAAACCAAAGGCTGCACCACCAATTTTCATAAACATAGAAGCTAACTCATGGTAGGAACCAAGATTGCCAAGGTTTTCATTTGGAACACCTAAAGCACCATCAATCAAGAAGGCAAGGGCAATCATGATACCCCCACCGATAACGAATGGCAACATTTGAGATACACCACTCATCAAGTGTTTGTAGAAGGCATCACCAAGGCTTTGTTTTTCGTTAGAGGCTGTTGCAGCTTTGGCTCCATTAGCAGCACGGTAGACTTCAGCATCTCCTGAAAGAGCCAAGTTAATCAATTCTTCTGTTTTACGGATACCGTCAGCAACTGGACGATTGATCAATGGTTTGCCATCGAAACGATCCATCTCAACCGCCTTGTCTGCAGCGATGATAACAGCTTTAGCCTTGCGGATGTCCTCAGCAGTTAGTTGGTTTCCAACACCGCTAGCACCGTTGGTTTCAACCTTGATTCCAACACCCATTTCAGCAGCCACTTTTTGAAGGGCTTCTTGAGCCATGTAAGTGTGAGCAATACCTGTTGTACAAGCTGTAACAGCAACGATAAACTCATCAGAGTCATTAGTAGGTGCTTGAACAGGCTCTTCAGTTTTTTCGGAAGCTTTGTCAAAAAGTTCGATAACTTGGTCAGCTGATGTTACTTGACGAAGTTTGTCAGCAAAACCGTCTTTCATCAAGTATTGAGACAATTCTGCCAAGGCTGCCAAGTGAGTATCATTGGCACCTTCTGGAGCCGCAATCATGAAGAAGAGGTCAGTTGCTTGTCCATCCAAGCTCTCATAATCAACACCCTTATTTGACTTAGCAAAGAGAACTGTCGCTTCTTTGACAGCAGCATTTTTGCTGTGAGGCATTGCGATACCATCACCCAAACCAGTAGAAGTCAAAGCTTCACGCGCCAAAATTCCTTCTTTAAAGGTTTCAAAATCTGTCACATAACCGTGGTCTGTCAAGCTTTTAATCATCTCTTCGATGACAGCTGTTTTTTCAGTTGCTTGCAAATCCAGCAACATGACATCTTTTCTCAATAGGTCTTGAATTTTCATCTTTTTTCTACCTCAACTTTTTCATATGTTTCTTTAATAAATTCTGCCGTTGCCAAGTCATCTGAGAATGTCGTTGCTGTTCCACAAGCAACTCCCCATTTGAAGGCTTCTACTGCATCTTTAGATTTGACAAATTCACCTGTAAATCCAGCAACCATAGAGTCACCAGCTCCAACTGAATTTTTGACTGTCCCCTTGATTGGTTTAGCAAAGTAAGCTCCCTCAGATGTGACAAGAAGGGCACCATCACCAGCCATAGAGATAATCACATTTTGAGCACCTTTAGCCAGTAACTCTCGCGCGTATTTCTCAATTTCATCTAAACTTTCGAGTTTAATCCCAAAAATCGCTCCAAGTTCATGATTGTTTGGTTTGACCAAAAGTGGCTGGTAGTCCAAACTATCAATCAAGGTCTGTCCTTCAAAGTCACAAACCACTTGCGCACCTGTCTGACGTGTCAAGGCAATCAAATCCTTGTAGATTACATTGCCTAGATTTCTAGCACTTGAACCTGCAAAGACAACCGTATCTTCTGCTGTCAGACTTGAAAGAATGGCTTTTAACTCTTCAAGTTGTTCGGGCTCAACAGTTGGACCCGTTCCGTTGATTTCTGTTTCTTGGTCTGCTTTGATTTTAACATTGATACGAGTATCTTCTGCCACTTGAACAAAACGTGTCTCGATTTCTTCATCAGCCAAAGTATCTGTGATAAATTTACCAGTAAAGCCTCCGATAAATCCCGTCGCTGTATTTGGAATATCTAAGCGCTTCAAGACACGACTGACATTAATTCCTTTCCCACCAGCAAACTTATCATCACTGTCCATACGATTGACACTACCGACTTGGACTTGGTCCAAACGAACGATATAGTCAATGGATGGATTGAGTGTGACTGTATAAATCATACTTCTATTACCTCCGTTTTCTCCTTAATAGCCTGCAAGAGCTCATGCCCTTGACTTGTGATAACAATAGCTCGTTTGAGTGGTGCTACCTTAGCAAAGCAAGTTTGTCCAATTTTTGATGAATCCACCAAGACATAGGTCTGTTTGGCATTCTCCAAAATAGCTCGCTTCACAGCTCCCTCCTCCATATCAGGAGTCGTATAATAGCCATCGTCCACACCATTCATCCCGATAAAGGCACGGTCAAAGTGCAATTGGTTAATTTGGTTAAGAGCAACGCCCCCGATGCTAGCATCCGTCGCCATCTTGACACTACCTCCAACCATGACAGTTGGAATCTGCTTTTCAACCAACTGAGCAGCATGGTGAATCGAGTTGGTCACGACTGTAACATTCTTATTGACCAATTCATGAATCAAAAAAGCAGTTGTTGTTCCTGCATCGATAAAGATGACATCTTGTTCCTTAATGAGAGAGGCTGCTTTCTGAGCCAACAATTTCTTCTCTTGAAGGTTTTTGACAGATTTTTCTTGAATGGTTTCTTCTTCCTGCAAGGAATGGGGCAATTCTGCTCCACCATGCACGCGACGAAGCTTGTTTTCCGTTTCCAACTCATCCAAATCTCTTCGAACCGTTGATTCTGAGGTCTCTAGCAAACTAACTAATTTTTCTAGAGAAACTACATGATGTTGATTTAACTCCTCTAAAATCAGTTGTTTCCGCTCTGTTTTTAACACCGAATCACCTCCTGTTATCGTTTACACTATTCATTCTATCACACTTCTTTTTAAAGTCAAGCATTTTTTATCATTTTCTTTCAAATTCTATCATTTTTCTTATTTCCAGAATTTTTATTGCAAGATAAGTGGCTTTATGGTAGACTATTTGAGTAAGTATTGGAAGATTACTCAAGAGGCTTAAGAGGCCGTGTTGGAAACGCGGTAGGCGTGTAACAGCGTGCGTGGGTTCGAATCCCATGTCTTCCGTAGAAAAGAAAAATTATTTCTAGGATACGACAAAAGTTGTATCTTTTTTGCTAATAAAACGAAATAAAGCAAGTAGCTATTATAAACTACTTGCTTTACTTTTTAAACTAATTATCAGATACTACTTTTATCTTTTTTATCTGAGGAGTTGTCTGTCGATTTATCACTAGATTTGCCTTTGTCGTTAGATTTTGAAACATTACTTCGGACAACAGTATCATAACCTTCTGTATTATCAATTAACTCAGTCGCTAGAGTACGATAATCCTCTTGAGAGATAAGCCAGTTGCCATCCTTATCTTTGGTTAATTTAATTTCAGTATCAAAATCTCCAGTAGTAAATGGTGTATACGCTAAGTTAGGGTCAACATCGTTATAGATAGTAAAATCATGCCTAAACAGATGCTCAAAAATCCAGTACGAAATTAATGTTTGGTATCGTTTAATATCAACATTTGATCCCGCAGTATTGTACTTACCTAAGTTGTCAATCCCTCCAATTAGAGTTGTTAAAACGTCTCTTGTTGAAGAAGCCAAGCCCTTAGAATGCAACTTTTTAGATGTAAAAGTTACAGTAGCTGAACTCCCTGATTCGTCTAACTTAACATCCTTAATAGAGTAAGAACCAATCTCCTGGAACATTTTTCGTCTTACTTTTAAGAAACCAGTAATTGTTTCTTCTGGTGTTTCAATAGGGAAATCAGCATGCCATTGAACAGAATAGGTAGAGGCTGGTGTAAGACCATCATCTTTTACCTTTTCACTAGTTTGAACCGCAAATACTGCCTCAGTCCATTTTTCATAGGTTTCGCCGTAAATCTTTTTAAACTTAGCAATATCAGTAGTCAAAACTGCATCTAATAAAGTTTCAGCATCTTTTGTAACTTTTTCTTTGACTGATTCTTCTTTCTTATCAGTTTGTTCGGTTTTGTCAGAATTCGACCCTGACTGACTCGGAAGTGAAGAACAAGCACCTAAGACAACTGCTGAGAGCGCTAAAATACCAAGCAACTTAACTTTTTTCATAATACACCTCTTTATAAAATTTACTCTTGGAAAAAGTCCCTAAGAGTGTTTCTTTAGAAAATCTCAAGATTATTCTAACGGAGAATGAGGGATTCGAACCCTCGCGCCAGTTATCCGACCTAACGATTTAGCAAACCGTCCTCTTCAGCCTCTTGAGTAATTCTCCAAAAATAAAAATACTAAAACGATTGGATTTATCAAACCTAACATCACGAATAAACATCATTTTTTGTTTATTTAATTTTTTACCTGTTACCCTTGTATTTTAAAGTAAATACTCTATCAACCAAGATAAAGTATCTAAGTCTATATTCAAAAATTTTTAAAATCGTACTCAATTATACCCAATGTTCAAATTCAAGAATCATTTCAAAACTATGTTATATATTCTCTTCTTCTAGATAATTGTTCTTTTTGAAAATCAAACACAACATTACAATAAACCCACAATATACAATCATTATATCATTCAGGGAGATAAAAGTCGGTATATTTTTTAATTTGTTATGTCTAATTTTTGAACGTTAAGTTCATTTTTTTAGTTTTTATAAAGAACTTCAAAATAAAAAACGTTGATTTAACAACGTTTCACCAATTAATAATGGAGCCGGTGGGAGTCGAACCCACGTCCAAACACCTGCCAACATATTTGTCTACAACCATAGGTTATGTATTAGTTTAACAGTCCCTCGACACATAACTCAAGCCTAGAAACTGCGAGTCTATCAATCTCTTATCAAGCCGCTAGACAAGACTTGATCGTATCTCGCTAATAATAAGACCTGTCATTGAACACGAGCAATCCAAATCGGGTCACGCCTGCTGGTTTTTAGGCAGCTAGAGCGTAAGAAGTGTTATTTTTTGCAGTTATATTTAACTGAGCGTTTACGTCGCCACACGAGTCGCAAAATATGCCTCATAATGCCTGTCGAATCCGTAACGACCCCAAAAGACAATAAAACCATTATACCTTATCTAACTCAAAAATGCAAAAAGGAAATCAACTAACTACACAAGATAGTCTTTCAAAGCTTTGGTCAAAACCTGATAACCAGTAACACTAAGGTGCAACCCATCAGTTGTATAATCTTTTTTGAGTTGACCTTCTTGGTCTATCAAACTATCAAAAACTGGCGCAAATTCTACCTGCATATAGGCAGAAGCAAGTTCTTTATAGGCTTGATTCCATTTCTGAATTTTTTCATTCGTGCGGATATAGACTGTCTGCTTGTACTCCTCTCCCTCATTGACTGGCAAAATAGAAAGCAATTTCATCTCTGTCAATGGATAATCGCGAGCAATAGTTTGAATAATAGCTTCAAGATTATTGAGAGCCTCATTCACAGGCACATCTTTTCCGATATCATTTGTCCCAATCAAAAGGACAATTTTATCTACTACTCCACCGTAAAGATGCGCATCTAGATTCTCTAGTAACAGCCCTGTCTGATACCCTCGAATGCCTCGATTGACAATCGTCTTCGAAGTCCCAAATAGTTCCTGCAGAGGATAATATTCGACAATGGAATCCCCAATAAAAAGAATGTCTGGTTCTACAACAGAAACCTGATTTAAGTGACGATACTTGGTTTGGATTTTTTCTTGTTCCTTTAGTAACCAATTTTCTAATAACTGTACTGCCACTTCATTCTCCTTTTTCTAACCAGTTTTCCAAGACTTGATAAACTCCGCCTTGGCTGTTGGCTGGCGCTAGAGCCGTCGCCACAGCTTTGGCCTTATCATCAGCATTTTCCATTGCATAGGCAATTCCAGCCATTTCAAGCATTTCAACATCATTTTCACTGTCACCAAAAGCCATGATTTGTTGGGGGTTCAAGTCCCAACGCTTGAGTAATTCTTCCAAGCCCCATGCTTTATGAATCCCAGCTTGAAGGATATCAATGCAACCATAGCCACTCGATACAGCACGAACACGGCCATCAAAGAGTTCATTGATTTCTTCCAAGACCGAACTCAAACGTTCCTCACCAACAACCATACTCATCTTGAGCACACCACCAAAGAGGTCAGAGGTTAATTCGTCCACAAATTGCATCCGTTGGTAGAATTTTTCAATCATTTCTGGAGTCATAAAACTTTCAAGATCTGTAAAAATCGTACCTTCTTTGACGAAACCACCCTTCATCCCCGTTACAACAAACTGGTCCTGACACGCTCGATCCTTGAAACGAGTCAAAGCCTTATCGACAATGGCATCATCCCAAGTCTGAGCCTGAATCAGTTCATTGTTTTCAAAAATACGAGCACCGTTTGCAACAACCAGAACCACTCGATCGACCAAGTGCTCCAGTAGTTGCCTCATGCGATGAATTTCATTGCCCGTCGCGATGACAAAACGAATACCCCTTTGATCCAACTGATCTAAAATCTTTTCCAAGCGTGGAAGATCAAGCTGGCCTCTAGCATCCAGCAAGGTCCCATCCATATCTGTCGCAATTATTTTAATCGTCATTTACTTCCCTCTGGATTCAAGCTAATCCCACTTCAATCCCACATGTTCGTTCATTTCTTTGTAGGCTGTATCAATTCGTTCCTTAGTCGCTTCATCTAACTGGTCACGATGACTACCACCCTCGATAAAATCTTCTAAGATATAAGTTTGGTATAGGAATAGTGGATAACCTTCTGGAGAATAGGTTCCTTTTGGTGTACGGTTTACCCAAGAAGGATGCGCTTTGGCAGTTTCGATTGTCGTCTTACCGGCTTTTTTCTTAACAGTCACATCCATGAGCACGCCACGCTCTGTCCACTTAGCATTCTCTTCATCTTGCATGGTTTCAATTCGTTGATTGGAAATGAAGTTCCCCATTGAATAGATAATGAGTTTCTTGTCCCCATCTTTTTCAACCGTTTCAGATGGTTCAACTACGTGAGGGTGCCCTCCAAAGATAATATCAGCTCCCCAATCGATCATCTTGTGATAAAGAGCCTTTTGTTCTTCAGTTGGTTCCAAGCGATATTCCACACCCATCTGAGGCATGATAATGGTGATATCCGCTTCCTTCTCTGCTCGTTCAATTTCAGCCTTCATCTTGTCTTCATTTAGGTCTGAAAGATAGCGGTTATAGTCTTCTTGAGAAATACTTTGCTCAATTCCATTGAAACCATAGGAATAGGCTAACAGTGCAACCTTGATACCATTCACTTCCTTAATGACCAGCGGAGCTTGATCACGTGACTCATGCGTATACACTCCAATAGGTGTCATTCCTGCCTTCTCAATAGCATCTGCTGTTGAGACCACACCTTCTATTTGTGAATCTAGGATATGGTTATGCGCCAAGTCTAGCACTTGATAACCGGCATCCTTGATAGCATCCATGACTTCTCCAGGTGCATTAAAGAGAGGATAACCTGCCAAATAGTGGTCCTTGTTAACAGTACCTTCAAAATCACCTATAATCAAGTCTGCTTGTTTGAGCCATGGTTTCACATAATCAAAATTTTCATGAAAATCATAAGTACCATCTTCTTTTAAAGCAGAACGATAGATGGGAATATGATAGAGGAGGTCCCCGTTGGCCATAATTCTAGCAGTTTTTTCCTCTTCCTGATCTTTAGCATTTTGATTGGTCTTATTTGCTTCTTGAGAAATGGCATCCTTTTTTTGACTGGTTAAGGGGATTCCTTGGAAACTTTCAAACAACAAGACCAAGCCCATTGATAAAGCAACTGCTAGCAAGAGTATCGCCACAAAACCCTTATTACTCCACTTGCGATAACTCCTAAAAAAGTTTACAAAACCCCTCATAAAACGAAAAACTGGTCCACGTTTATGTCTATCTTGTCTTCTCTGCATCTTCATTCTCCCTACTTTCTAATGCAAGCCTTTTCTTTTTATTATATCATAGATAAGTAATTCTTTCACAATTGAATCGAACCTAGTAGGCATTTTCTATAAAAGCTCGATGCCATAATGCTTTCATTCCTTGTCATTTTGTGATATCATGTAGAAGTAATGAAAGGAGAGAAAATGTCTGCTATAGAACGTATTACAAAAGCTGCTCACTTAATTGATATGAACGATATTATCCGCGAAGGGAATCCTACTCTACGCGCGGTTGCTGAGGAAGTTACTTTCCCCTTGTCTGACCAGGAAATCATCCTTGGAGAAAAGATGATGCAATTCCTTAAACATTCCCAAGATCCTGTAATGGCTGAAAAAATGGGACTCCGCGGTGGGGTTGGACTTGCTGCTCCTCAATTAGATATCTCAAAACGTATTATCGCTGTTTTGGTGCCAAACATTGTCGAAGAAGGCGAAACTCCACAGGAAGCTTACGACTTGCAAGCTATTATGTACAATCCAAAAATCGTCTCTCACTCTGTTCAAGACGCTGCTCTTGGCGAAGGAGAAGGGTGCCTTTCTGTTGACCGCAACGTACCTGGCTATGTTGTTCGCCATGCCCGCGTTACTGTTGACTACTTTGACAAGGATGGAGAAAAACACCGTATCAAACTCAAAGGCTACAACTCCATCGTTGTTCAGCATGAAATTGACCACATCAACGGCATCATGTTTTACGATCGCATCAATGAAAAAGACCCATTTGAAGTTAAAGATGGTTTACTAATTCTAGAATAAAGAAAATCCCGTTGCAAGACGGGGTTTTGTGTTATAATAGAGGCATGAAAACAAATGATATTGTCTATGGCGTCCACGCCGTTACCGAAGCCCTCCTTGCAAACACAGGAAACAAACTTTACCTCCAAGAAGATCTCCGAGGTAAGAATGTTGAGAAAGTCAAGGAACTAGCTACAGAAAAGAAGGTCTCCATTTCTTGGACCTCAAAAAAATCCCTCTCTGAGATGACTGAAGGTGCTGTCCACCAAGGTTTTGTTCTACGAGTGTCCGAATTTGCCTATAGTGGGCTGGACCAAATCCTTGCCAAAACACGCCAAGAAGAAAATCCTTTGCTATTAATTCTGGACGGGTTAACCGACCCTCACAACTTAGGCTCCATCTTAAGAACAGCCGATGCGACCAACGTTTCAGGTGTCATCATTCCCAAACATCGTGCTGTCGGAGTTACTCCTGTCGTTGCCAAAACGGCCACAGGTGCTATTGAGCATGTTCCAATCGCCCGAGTGACCAATCTCAGTCAAACCTTAGATAAACTTAAGGATGAAGGCTTCTGGACCTTTGGAACGGATATGAACGGTACTCCTTGCCACAAGTGGAATACAAAAGGGAAAATTGCCCTCATCATCGGAAATGAAGGAAAAGGCATCTCTAGCAACATCAAAAAACAGGTTGATGAGATGATTACCATACCTATGAATGGGCATGTTCAAAGCCTCAATGCCAGTGTTGCTGCAGCCATTCTCATGTACGAAGTTTTTCGAAATAGACTATAAAAAAGTTTCCAGTCATCTGATTGGAAACTTTTTTATGATTATACTCAATGAAAATCAAAGAGCAAACTAGGAAGCTAGCTGTAGACAGCTCAAAGCACTGCTTTGAGGTTGTAGATAAGACTGACGAAGTCAGCTCAAAACACTGTTTTGAGGTTGTGGATAGAACTGATGAAGTCAGTACCCATACCTACGGCAAAGCGAAGCTGACGTGGTTTGAAGAGATTTTCGAAGTGTATTAACTATGTTCGGTGATAAACTTGTAAGCTTCTTGACCGGCGATGGCCCCATCTCCAACTGCTGTTGTTACTTGGCGAAGGTCTTTCAAGCGAACATCTCCAACTGCAAAAATACCGTCAACTGCAGTTTTCATGTGGTTATCTGTCACAATCCAGCCTGCCTTATCTTGGATATTCAATTCTTTAACAAAATCGCTAAGAGGGTCCAAGCCAACATAGATAAAGACGCCACCGAAGGCTTGTTCTGTCACTTGACCTGTTTTCACATTTTCAAAAACGACAGATTCTACTCGGTTTTCACCTTTGATTTCCTTGACTACAGAATCCCAGATAAAGCTGATTTTCTCATTCGCAAAGGCGCGGTCTTGTAAAACCTTTTGAGCACGAAGTTGGTCACGACGGTGAACAATGGTCACAGTCTTAGCAAAACGAGTCAAGAAGAGGGTTTCTTCAACAGCTGAATCTCCACCACCAACTACCAACAAATCTTGGTCACGGAAGAAAGCACCATCACACACGGCACAGTAAGAAACACCACGACTGTTTAGTTCTTCTTCTCCAGGCACTCCCAAAGGACGGTGTTTAGAACCAGTTGCTACGATAACTGTACGTGTTTCATATGTTTGGTCATCAGTCATCACTTTCTTAAAATCACCATGATCTTCGACATTTTCAACATAACCATAAATATGCTCAACACCAAGATTTTCAAGCGGTTCAAACATCTTCTCAGCCAATTCAGGTCCACTAATATTAGCGTATCCTGGGTAATTTTCGATATCCGATGTATTATTCATCTGACCGCCTGGCAGACCACCTTCAATCAAGCCTACTTTGAGATTGCTTCGAGCAGCGTACAAGGCTGCAGTCATCCCTGCAGGTCCAGCACCGATAATAATAGTATCGTACATATAGTTTCCTTCTTTCTTGTTGTAACTATCTTCATTCTAACTCTTTCTTGTCAATCATGCAAGGATTATGCTTTGAAAACAAGAATTAAACTCATAACCGCAAAGGATAATACTGGAACAACCAAGACTCCAATCATAATCATATCATAGAGATGGGCTTGGCGAGCCTTGGCTGTCTTATCAACTCCCGACATGGCTCTTAGTCCAATCCAAATCCCTAAAAAAATCAGGACGAGGATGGTGGTCAAGATCAAACTCTCGAAATATAAAGAAAATAGTTGCAGTAGCATGATTTCTCTCACTTCTATCTTTTTTAAAGAGTAAACTCAGCTAGTCCAGCTAACTGAGTTTTCCTTTATCTATTATATCAAATATAAGTCCGTTTGTAACTAGCGAAGAATTCTTTTGTCCGCTCTTCTTTAGGATGGTGGATAATCTCATCCGGTGTTCCAGACTCAATGATTTTCCCCTTATCTAAGAAGAGAATCTTATCAGCCACTTGGGCTACAAAGGACATATCATGACTAACCAAAATCATGGTTTGACCTGACTTAGCAGCATCTGCAATAGATTTTTCTACTTCACCAACCAATTCTGGGTCAAGGGCTGAAGTTGGTTCGTCTAAGAGTAAGACATCTGGTTTCATAGCAAGCGCACGCGCCAAGGCAACCCGTTGCTTCTGTCCACCTGATAAATGGCGAGGGTAATGGTTTTCACGGTCAGAAAGCCCAACCTTAGCCAACTCTTCCTTGGCAATCTTAGTCGCTTCTTGGTCAGATAATTTCTTGACGACAACCAAGCCTTCTTTCACATTATCAAGTGCTGTTCGGCGTTCAAACAAATTAAACTGCTGAAAAACCATAGACAGCTTACGGCGTAGGGCAAGGATTTCTTCTTGAGTGATTTTAGAAAAATCAACTGAGAAATCATCAATCTGAATAGAGCCACTGTCAGGTGTTTCAAGATAATTGAGACTACGAAGAAAAGTTGATTTTCCAGCTCCTGAAGAACCAATCAAGGCTACAACTTCCCCTTTTTGAATATCCAAGTTCAGATGATCCAAGACAGTCTGTCCTGAAAAGGATTTGCTTAAATTCGAAATCTTAATCATTAACGAAGGTCTCCTTTCACATCTGTTTGCACTGTATCGGGTGCAGAAATAGCCATTTTTCTCTCGATGAAACGACCGAGGCTTTCAATTCCAATATTGACTACCCAATAAACAAGGGCTACAGAGATGAATCTCTCAAAGTAACGATAATCAGCTCCACCCAGAATCTGAGCTTGGGCAAAGACTTCCACAACACCCGCACTGAAGGCTAGAGAAGTCCCTTTGGTCAAGCCTATTAGGGAATTGATTAAAGTTGGAGTCGCCACAACAGCTGCATTTGGAATAATCACTCGACGATAAACTTGCGCTCGGGTCATCCCCAAACTACGTGCCGCCTCAATCTCACCAGGATTGACTGAGAGAATGGCTGCACGAATTGTTTCACTAGCATAAGCTGCCTCATTAAAGGCAAAGGCGACAATTGCAAAAGCAGCGGCTGGAATAGCATTAATATTGAGACCAGTTCCCCATTGCTGATTGAGAGCTTTCAAAGCCAAAGGAATTCCGTAGTAGGTCAACATGAGTTGCACCAAAATCGGTGTCCCTTTTAAGAAACTAACAAAGAAGGCCTGCAAGGGATATAAAATTTTGACACGATTGATTTTCACAATGGCAAAAAGAAGTGCTAAAACCAAGCCAAAAAGAGCACCACCAATTGTCAACATAATCGTTGTTGGAAGTTGTTGGACAATTCTCGGAATTCCATCAAAGACCGAACGCAAGCTAAAAAGTTTGCCATCCGGAATCAATTGCATCAAGTTTTGGTACCAATCTGATGCTAAAATCGTTGTAACATTCATAAAAACATCCTCTCCTGATAATGATTCATTCTACCATACTTCTGCCGTCAATGAAATTATTTGCTACGGTCAGGTACAGACTTTGTCTACCTACTAGTTTATCATACTTTGAAACAGGGAGGCTATATATTTTATCTATCAAAGAGATAGATAAAAACTATTTCAGTCCCAATTCTTCATAAGGTTTTCGATAACCGATTTGCTTAACAATTCCATTTTCTACTAAAATGGGGCGTTTTAACAACATTCCGTCTCTTGCTAGCAACTCAGCTGCTTCTTGGTTTGACAGACTTCCTACCTTATCTTTCAGCCCCAATTCACGGTATTTGATTCCACTGGTGTTGAAAAATTGCTTCAACTCAAAACCCGAGGTTTCTAGCCAGTTTAAAATGACTTCTTGGCTAGGTGTTTCTTCGACGATATGAACAGCTTTGTAGTCCACACCGAGTTGGTTTAATTCTTGTTTTGCTTTTTTACAAGTTGAACATTTTGGATATTCGATAAATTCTAACATATCTTTCACTTTCTATTTTATATCTTTAAAATCTGCTTCTTCATGCTCCAAGAGCCAAGCTTTCTTTTCCACTCCTGCAGCATACCCTGTCAGACGCTTACCTGCTCCTAACACACGATGACAAGGTACTAGGATAGACCAAGGATTGCGCCCCACTGCTCCACCAATTGCTTGAGCAGAGGCCACTTGCAGGTCTTGGGCTATTTGTCCATAGGTCACTGTCTGACCATAAGGAATTCTCTGTAAATAGGACCAAACTCGCTTTTCAAAATCCGTTCCGATTGGAGCCAAAGGCAAGTCGGATAAATCCTGAGGCTTGCCTTTAAAGTAAGCATCTAAGCAAGCAATAACTGGGTCTAAAATGGGATGACTAACAACTGCTTCTATCGTCTCATCTACTAGTCCCCTCTCAAAATGCTTCTGCTCCTGCACCCAAACGCCATACAAATAATGGTCATCCGCTACCAGTGATAGAATACCAATTGGCGAAAAGTAGAGCATTTTTACGTACTTCTTTTGCATTATTTCTTCAATTTTTGATAGGCCAAGCGTTCGCCATCAACTGGAACCTTACCAACCTGTTTAAAACCTAGTTTTTCAAAGATATGCTGCATGGCCTTGTTTTCTGCATGCGTATCTGAGCGAAAATCTAGATAGTCAAAACCTTCAATCAAACCCTCTAAGAAGGTTTGAGCAACTCCTTGTCCCTGCACATCTGCAGCCACAGCAATACGGTGAAAGACTAGGTACTCTGACTCTCCAGCTTGCCATTTTCCTTCATAAATGGCTTCATAGGCTGCCTCTGGACTTTTGGTCACAGCTGCATATGCTAGTAGTTCTCCCTCTTCCAAGGCTACATAGGCTTGACCTGAGATAATATCCTCAATAATAATATCAGCATTTGGATAGCCATTTTGCCACTGGTCACTACCAGCATCTGCTAAACATTTTTTAGCATCCTCCATCACCTGCATGATGGCACCTACTTCATTTGGAAAAGCTAAACGAATCTCCATCTTTTCTCCTCATTTCTGACTAGTTTCTCCCATCATAGCATAATTTAAGCCTTTTCACAAGCAGTTAAAACTTGACTTTCTGTTTTTATTATTTTATAATCTAGTTATTAAAACTAGATAAAAAGGAGTTGAAAATGAAAACTACCTTTTCCTACCCAAAATGGGCAGAAATTCCAAACATTGACCTCTATCTGGACCAGGTTTTACTCTATGTCAATCAGGTCTGCGCTCCTGTCTCTCCAGATAAAGACAAGGGCCTGACAGCATCCATGGTCAATAACTATGTCAAACATGGTTACCTGACAAAGCCTGACAAGAAAAAATACCAACGCCAACAGATTGCCCGTTTGATCGCTATCACAACCCTCAAGTCTGTCTTTTCAATTCAAGAAATCGCTCAGACACTGAATACTCTCCAAAGTCAAGCCAGTTCAGATCAACTCTACGATGCTTTTGTAGACTACATGAACCAAGGAATTGATCCAGCTAATCCCATTATCCAAACCAGCTGCCAAACCGTTAAACTCTATCATCAAACTCTAGCCTTAATCCATCATACTCAAGAGAAGGTAATCCAATGAACACTAGTCTTAAACTCAGCAAACAACTCAGTTTTGGAGAGGAGATTGCTAATAGTGTGACCCATGCTGTGGGTGCAGTCATCATGCTCATCTTGCTGCCTATTTCATCCACCTATAGTTATGAGACACACGGATTTTTATCCTCTATCGGCGTTTCCATTTTCGTCATCAGTCTCTTTCTCATGTTCCTCTCATCCACCATTTATCACTCTATGGCCTATGGTTCGACCCATAAATATGTCTTGAGAATCATTGATCATTCTATGATTTATGTTGCTATTGCAGGCTCATACACGCCCGTCGTCTTGACCTTAATGAATAACTGGTTTGGCTATCTAATTATTGCCATCCAATGGGGAACAACCATCTTTGGTATTCTCTATAAAATCTTTGCTAAAAAAGTCAATGAGAAATTTAGCCTTGCTCTTTACCTGATTATGGGCTGGTTGGTTCTAGCTATCATTCCTGCCATTATCAGTCAAACAACGCCAATTTTCTGGAGTCTCATGGTAAGCGGTGGACTCTGTTATACAGTTGGGGCTGGATTTTACGCCAAGAAAAAACCTTATTTCCACATGATTTGGCATCTCTTTATCCTAGCTGCGTCTGCCCTCCAATACATTGCCATTGTTTATTACATGTAAAAAAGTTGAGAAATTCAATCTCAACTTTTTTCTTTACACATATTGATAAAGTACTGGTGCAAGCGCACATCATCAGTCAATTCTGGATGAAAAGAAGTTACCAACATATTTTTTTCTTGGGCTGCAACGATTTGATTATCAACTGTTGCTAGAATTTCTACACCCTCTCCAACACTGATGATAATCGGACCACGGATAAAGGTCATTGGAATCTGACCGACTCCCTTACATTCTGCTTCCGTATAGAAACTTCCTAGTTGGCGCCCATAGGCATTGCGCTCGACCACCATATCCATAGTTCCTAGATGACTCTCTTCCTGAGAAGTAATTTCTTTAGCCAGCAAAATCAAGCCTGCACAGGTTCCAAAGGCTGGTAAACCAGATAGAATGGCTTCTCGAATGGGAATCAGCATGTCCTGCTCACGTAAGAGCTTGCCCATGGTTGTAGATTCCCCACCAGGTAATATCAAACCCGACAAATCACTCTGATGTTTCTGAAAATCTTCTAAATTTCTGATTTCAACACTCTCGACACCTAATCGATCTAGCACTTTTGCATGTTCTGCAAAGGCCCCTTGCAAGGCCAATATTCCGATTTTCATCTATTTTCCTCGCTCTGCCATGAGAATTTGAATTTCATTTTCATTAATACCAACCATGGCTTCGCCTAGATCTTCAGAGATTTGAGCTAGGATTTGAGGATTACGGAAGTTAGTTACCGCTTTGACAATGGCACTCGCTCGTTTAACAGGATCGCCTGATTTGAAAATACCTGATCCAACAAAAACACCCTCTGCCCCTAATTGCATCATCAGCGCAGCATCTGCTGGCGTTGCAACGCCTCCAGCTGCAAAGTTTACAACAGGCAATTTTCCATGCTCATGGACGTATTGAACCAATTCTACAGGGACTTGTAAGTCCTTAGCAGCAACATAAAGTTCGTCCTCACGTAGGTTTTGAATGCGGCGAATTTCCTGATTCATCATACGCATATGACGAACAGCTTGGACGATATCCCCCGTACCCGGTTCTCCTTTGGTACGAATCATAGAAGCACCTTCAGCGATACGACGCAAGGCCTCGCCCAAATCCTTAGCTCCACAGACAAAAGGAACTTGGAATTCTTTCTTATCCACATGGAAACGGTCGTCAGCTGGAGATAAAACTTCACTCTCATCGATATAGTCAATTTCAATAGCCTCTAAAATCTGAGCTTCAACAAAGTGCCCGATTCTGACCTTGGCCATTACTGGAATGCTAACCGCTTCTTGGATTTCCTTAATCATCTTTGGATCACTCATACGGGAAACCCCACCAGCCGCACGGATATCAGCCGGAATTCGTTCCAAGGCCATCACAGCTGCCGCACCAGCAGCCTCTGCAATACGGGCTTGTTCAGGGTTCTGAACGTCCATGATAACCCCACCCTTGAGCATCTGCGCCAAGTTTTTATTTAGTTCATAACGATTTTCAGTCATTTCTTTATCCTCATCATTTGTATTGGTAGCTACCATTTCATTTTAAGTTAGATTAGAAGGAATCACAAGATAAAAATAATGTAATTGTATGGGTACACATTGATTAAAAAACTATCTGACCTTAACTTAAGGACAGATAGTTCATCAAATTTTATTTTTCAGCTGTAAGGGCAGCCATTGTGATGTAGTTATATGGTTTGTTGAAGTGTGGCAAGAAGAATAGGTCTGTCAATGCCAATTTATCAATTGTCACATGTTCTTGGATAGCAAGTGAGAACATGTGGATTCCCATACTAATCGCAGGGTCATGTGAAACCATTTGTGCACCAAGAATTTCACGACTATCTTTGTCAAAGACAATCTTGATGGCTACTTCATGGTTATCATGTTTCATGAATTCTGGTTTTTGAAGATCGTTAAAGCCTGTTTCAGTTGCGTTGTAACCAGCAGCTTTAGCTTTTTCAAGAGTCAAACCAGTTGAAACCATGTGAAGACCGTAGATTGAGATACCGTTTGAACCTTGAACACCGATTCCTTCCAATTCATGTCCACAAGCATTGTAAGCACCAACAATACCAGTACGAACTGCGTTTGAAGCAAGTGCGATGTAGCTTGTATCTTTACGAGCGTTGTCATAAACAGTCGCACAGTCTCCAACAGCAAATACACCAGGAAGTGAAGTTTCTTGTTTCTTGTTTACAAGGAAAGCACCGTTACGGAAGAGTTCAATCTTACCATCAGCAAGAGCAGTATTTGGACGGAAACCAACTGCAAGGATAACCATATCCACATCGAAAGTTTCTTTATCAGTAATCAAGCGTTCAACTTTACCGTCACCCTCGATTGCTTTAACAGTTTGACCAAGAGCCAAGCGAATGTTGTGGTCTTCCAAGTTCTTCGCCATCATTTGTGTGAAGTCTTTGTCATAGTAACCGTTCAAGACAGTATCAACGATATCAACAAGGACAACTTCTTTTCCAAGACGTTCAAAGGCTTCAGCAAGTTCAACACCGATATAACCACCACCAACAACGGCGATACGGTCAAGGTGTTGACTCTTGTCAGCAAGTTTATTGATAACTTCTTCAGCATTTTGGTACAATTTCACGAATTGTACGTTTTCAAGAGTTGCTTTAAATTCGCGGTTTCCTTTAACAATTTCAACACCTTCGATTGGTGGCAAGATTGGTGTAGAACCCGTAGCAAAAATCAATTTCTCGTATGATTCTTTGTGTTCTTTTCCTTCAACTTCAGCTGTAACTACTTTGTTATCATAGTCGATTGAAAGAACTGGTGAATTCATGTAAACCTTAGCACCCTTAGCTTCCAATTTTTCTTTATCAGAATAGAACAAGCCTTCAGCACCGTCAATTTGTTCACCGATCCAAAGGGCCATTCCACATCCTAGGAAAGAGATGTTAGAGTTTTGGTCGAATACAACAATTTCGTTCTCATTACCAAAATTATCCAACATAGTATTAATACATGCTGTACCAGCGTGGTTAGCACCAACTACAACGATTTTACTCATAGAAAAATTCCTACCTTTAATTTTAAATTTACTCTTCTAGTATAACATTTACTGTTAGCGTTTACAAGAGTTTAGCTAATTTTCCCGATTTTTTTGTAAAAAAGTGTAAATAATCTGTATTTTATCAGCCTTTCTTACAATTACTCTTTATATTTTCTGAGCATATTTCTTGACAACTTTACAAATTTTATTTGTGAAAACGCTGACTTTATGGTATGCTAGTATCATGGAAAGAAAATGTAAAGGGTTAAATTTAATATAAATTTACTATATTTCAGCCTTCTTTTCATAAGAGAAAGGAGTTGGTAGCTTGCCTCTTAGTTCACATTCCGAACGGCTAATGGGAACCACTATCACTATTTCATTAGTGGATGAGCGAGCAGATATCTTGCTCCAAAAATCCTTTGATTTGCTCAAAGAGATCGAATACCGCTTCAACGCCAATAGCCAAGAATCTGAGTTGATGGAAATCAATTATCAAGCTGGAATAGCTCCTGTCAAGGTTCATCCAGACCTGTTTGAACTGATTTCACTTGGTTTAGAGCATAGCCTAGCGCCCTCTAGCCATCTCAACATCAGTATTGGTCCCTTAATTCAAACCTGGCGCATCGGTTTTTCGGATGCCAAGGTCGCACAACCTCAAGAAATTGAATCGGTACTTCCTTTAATCAATCCTCATTATATCGAGTTAGATTCTTCCACTTCCACTGTGTTTTTAAAACAGAAAGGAATGAAGATTGATCTTGGTTGTTTAGCCAAGGGTTATAGTGCGGATAAGGTTGCCCAATTTCTTAGAGAAGAGGGAGTGACATCTGCCTTGATTAATCTGGGAGGGAATATCCTGACCATTGGAAAAAATCAGGCAAGAGGAAATCAGCCTTGGCAAATCGGGATTCAAGACCCAGCTAATCCGAGGGGAAATCACTTAATGACCATCCCGGTTGTCAATAAATCTGTCGTGACTTCAGGCATTTATGAACGTCACCTGACAGTCGATGGAAAAGATTACCATCACATTTTTGACAGTCATACAGGATATCCTATTGAAACGGAACTTGCTAGTCTCACAATTATCTCTGATAAATCAGTTGATGGTGAAATATGGACAACTCGTTTATTTGGAGAAAGACCTGCTTCTATCCTCTGGCAAGTCGAAAGTTTAGAGGGCATCGAAGCTATCCTCATCGATAAGGAAGGTCACCTAAGTTGTTCTTCAGGAATTCCTACTCTATAGAAATGGATGTTTCAATGGAGTTTTAAAATCGTATTATGTAAAAAGAGAAAGGAAATCTCATGTTAAAACTTATTGCTATTGTTGGAACAAATTCAAAACGTTCTACAAACCGCCAATTGCTTCAATACATGCAAAAACACTTTGCTGAAAAAGCTGAAATTGAACTTGTTGAAATTAAAGACATTCCTGTCTTCAATAAACCAGCTGACAAGCAAGTGCCTGCTGAAATTCTGGAAATTGCTGCTAAAATTGAAGAGGCAGATGGCGTTATTATCGGTACTCCTGAGTATGACCACTCTATCCCAGCTGTTTTGATGAGTGCTCTCGCTTGGTTATCTTACGGTGTTTATCCACTTTTGAATAAGCCAATCATGATTACCGGTGCTTCATACGGGACACTTGGTTCATCTCGTGCCCAATTACAACTTCGTCAAATCTTGAACTCACCAGAAATCAAGGCAAGCGTCCTACCAGACGAATTCTTACTTTCTCATTCTCTCCAAGCCTTCAATAACAATGGAGATTTAGTGGATCTTGATGTTATTCAAAAAATGGATGCCATTTTTGATGACTTCCGTATCTTTGTAAAAATTACAGAAAAATTGCGCAACGCACAAGAATTACTTCGCAAAGATGCTGAAGACTTTGACTGGGAAAATTTGTAAGATAGGAGACCAAAAAGAATGAAATTTGTTGGACTTGTAGGATCAAACTACGATCAATCATATAACCGTAAACTCTTGGAATTCATCCGTCGTCACTTCAAACTCAAATTTGAATTAGAAGTTCTTGAAATTGATGAAGTTCCAATGTTTAACCAAGACGAAAAATGGGATGAAAGCTTCCAATTGCGTCTCTTGTATAACAGAATTACACGTGCTGATGGTGTCATTATCGCTACTCCTGAGCACAACCACACAATCTCAGCTTCTCTTAAATCTGTTCTTGAATGGCTTTCATACGAAGTTCATCCATTTGAAAACAAACCAGTTATGATTGTGGGAGCTTCTTACTACGACCAAGGTACTTCTCGTGCCCAAGTTCACCTTCGTAAGATTCTTGACGCTCCAGGTGTCAATGCCTATACACTTCCTGGAAACGAATTCCTTCTTGGTAAAGCCAAAGAAGCTTTTGACGCAGAGGGCAATATCACGAATGAAGGAACAGTTAAATTCCTCGAAACTTGCTTGGATAATTTTGTAAAATATGTAGGAGTTGTTTCAAAATTGAAAAAACCAAAACCAATTGAACCAGAAGATTTGGATTGTGGCAGACCAATTGCTACCACAATCACAGAAGTTGATCCCGATGATCCAGAATGGGTTGAAAAAGTTGCTGAAATTACTGGTGCGGTTTCAGGTGATACCTATGTCAAACTAGATCATGGTATCTTAACTGTTAACCAAATCGATATGTTCTTGAAAGCAATGCCATTTGAATTGACATTTGCAGATGATAACAACCAATTCTTATACTACAATAATGTTCACCAAGATCCAAACACCATGTTTGCTAAACGTGTACCATCTCAATCTGGTAACCGTCTCTCAACTGTCCATAACTCACTTCCCGGTGGACGTATGAAAAATGTTGAATGGGTTGTCGGTGTACTGCGTAATGGTGATCAAGAATATGTTCGTACAATCGTTCCTGGATCTCCTGCAGGGGTTATCAATACTCACAACTATCAAGCTATGTACTATCCTGATGGATCATACGCTGGTATCAATGAAATAGTCTTCAACTTCCAACCATGGCTTGATTGGTACCTCAATACAACTGGTCAACGTCTAGTTGGTGGAAATGCTGCAGCTCCTGCTGGCGGACATGGTCACGGTGATGCAGATGCTACATCTGGAGCTTCTGATGCAGGTGAGGCTGGAGGCCACGGTGGTGGTGCAGACGCTACATCTGGAGCAAGCAACTAATAGTAGTTTTAGGAACCAAATTGGTTCCTTTTTTAACCAAAAAAGACTAGCAGTTTGTATCTGCTAGTCTTTTGATTATGATTTCACCAATCTTTGTTAAAAGAAAGAATAGTGCTTATGAATTTGGATCATCAAGACTTCTGCCATGTAACCCTTTTTCACGTTGGACTTGACGTAGTTTCTCTGGTGTAACATCGTTTCCTTCTTCGTCCACAATTTTGATTCCTTCAATGTGGTGACGAACAGAGCGACGATAGCCTTCGATATACTCCTCACGAAGTTTAGCTTGTTCCACTTTTTCAGCAGAAGTTAAGCCTTCTGTTTTTTTCTTTTTGGCAAGCTCGTTGATACGAGCGATTTTTTTCGGATCCATTTCTTCTCCTTTGTGATAAGATACAGTCCGTTTGACTGAGTTTATTTAGTATTGATTTGGTTAAAACGAGCGAGCTTAGCTGCTTTCTTGGTTAGTTGTGACAAGATTGCCAAACGATTTTGACGGACTGCTTCATTTTCAGCCATAACCATGGTATTCTCAAAGAATGCATCAATGACTGGGCTAAGAGCAAAGAGTTGTTTCAATTGTTGACTTGCAGTCCCTGACAAAACAAGTGATTCTACTGCTTCTGCCAAGGCTTTCTCTTCTTCATTCTCAAAAAGTGCTGAATCAACTGAAGCACACCCTTCTGCCTTCTCAGCCAAGTTAAAGGCACGAGAAAGTGATTCAACAGAAGGTTTGAAGTCTTCTTCCTTGCTTGCTTCTACGAGAGTACTTGCTACTTCCAACATCTCTGCCACAACAAAGTTTGATCCTGCAAGAACTGCTTCCTTGATGTCTTTTGGAGTAGAACCCATCATCTTATCAACACGAGCCTTGATAAAGTTCATAACCTCTGTCTTATTTTCATAAGTCAAGCTGTCAAATGTTAAAGCATAAAGGCTATCAATCAGTTCATCCATAGCAATGTGCCAACCAAAAGCATCCAAGATACGAACTACACCTTGAGTTGCACGACGAAGAGCATAAGGGTCATTAGACCCTGATGGAATCAAACCTACTGAGAAGAAGCTCAAAATCGTATCCAATTTGTCTGCAATGGCAAGCACTGCGCCGACTTTGCTCTCTGGAAGTTCTCCTTCAGCTGAAGTAGGCATGTAGTGTTCACGAATAGCAGCTGCCACCGCTGGAGTTTCACCAGCAAGAAGGGCATATTTCTCACCCATAATTCCTTGGAGTTCGTCAAATTCGCCAACCATACCTGTCAACAAGTCAAACTTGTAAATGGCTGCTGCACGGGCTAGGTCAACTGTTTCATCAGCTGATAAACCAGCTTTTTCTGCCAAAAGTACAGCGATTTGACTCGTACGAATCATGTGTTCACGAAGGGAACCAATCTTCTCGTGGAAAGTGACATTGTTTAATTTTTCAACAAGTTCTGAAATGACTAATTTTTGGTCTTCTCGCCAGAAGAATTCACCATCTTCCAAACGAGCTACCAAAACTTTTTCATTTCCTTTGATGACATTTTCCAAATGCTCTGCGTTTCCGTTACGGACAGAAATGAAGTTTGGCAAGAGGTTGCCATCTTGATCGCGAACAACAAAGTAACGTTGGTGTTCCTTCATCGAAGTCACCAAGACTTCTTCTGGAACTTCAAGGTATTTGGCATCAAAACTTCCCATAAAGGCAGTTGGGTATTCAACCAAGTTCAAGACTTCATTAAGCAAATCAGCATCAATTTCGATGCGTACACCATGTTCAGTTTCGATTGCTTTGATTTGGTCAACAATCATTTGCTCACGTTCACGAGGATCTGCGATTACAAACTGCTTACGAAGATTTTCTTCATAGCTCAATGCTGACTGTATCTTAGTTTCTTGTCCCAAGAAACGATGACCACGGCTCACACGACCTCCCTTGATATCAAGGAAATCCAAATCAAACTCTTCTTCATCTAAAAGAACAGTTAAAGTGTGAACAGGGCGGATGTATTCAAAGGTGTTGTTAGCCCAGTGCATGCTGACAGGGAAAGTCAAGGACTTCAAGACATCCACAACACCTGGAACAATGGCTTCAACTGCTTGACCAATTTCTTCCTTAGTGACATAGACATATTCTTCACCCTTAATTTCACGGAATTCGATATCTTCAACAGTCAAGCCTTTTCCACGGACAAATCCTTGAGCTGCTTTGGTGAAGTTCCCATCACTATCCAAGGCAATTTTCTTTGCTGGCCCCTTAAAATCTTCAGTCAAATCAGACTGTTTATCTGCAAGACCAGTCACACGAACAGCTAAACGACGTGGTGTCGAGAAGGTTTGAACAGCTTCAAAAGACAGGCGATTTTCCTTGAGGAAGGCTGACATTTTTTCGCCTAGTTGTTTTTCACTTGGTGTGACAACATAGGCTGGTAATTCTTCAAGACCGAGTTCTACTAATAAGTTTTTTGTCATGTTTTTTCTCCGAAAAGTATCTTTTTATTTTCCAGTTTGCCTTATGTGATTGGCACGCAAGCAACCAACTTCGTTGTTTCATTGCTAAAATTGGAGCCAAAAGTCTCCAATTTTGCCTAGTATCCTTAGCTTCACTAAGGATACATTCATCACTGCGGCAACTGGCTCAGGGCTCACTCTGTTCGCCCATTTTCGTAATTTGTCACTCTCTTTATTCTGCGTCTTCTGCTAAGAGTTTAGCTCGTGTTGCTTCATCCAAAAGTGGGTAGCCTAGGCGTTTGCGTTCTGCGACAAATGTTTTAGCTACGACACGGGCCAAGTTACGGATACGAGCGATATAGCCTGCGCGCTCTGTTACAGATACGGCACCACGCGCATCAAGCAGGTTAAAGGTATGTGAACATTTGAGAACATAGTCATAGGCAGGGTGAACCAAACCTTCTTCCAAGGCACGACCAGCTTCTTTTTCAAACTTATCAAAGTTTTCCAGCAACATTTCTTGGTCAGAAATTTCAAACGAATATTTTGAGTGCTCGTACTCAGGCTGGATAAAGATCTCTCCATATTTTACACCATCAGCCCATTCGATATCATAGACAGAATCCACTTCCTGAATATAAGAAGCCAAGCGCTCCAAACCATAGGTAACTTCCGCAGTCACAGGGCCAGTTGCCAATCCACCGACTTGTTGGAAATAAGTGAACTGAGTAATTTCCATCCCATCAAGCCAAACTTCCCAACCAAGACCAGCTGAACCAGTTGATGGATTTTCCCAGTTATCCTCAACGAAACGAATATCGTGTTCCAAAGGATTGATTCCCAATTTTTCCAAAGACTCAAGGTAAAGTTCCTGGATATTTGATGGAGATGGCTTCATGACCACTTGGAATTGGTGGTGTTGGTATAGACGGTTAGGGTTCTCCCCGTAACGACCGTCAGCAGGACGACGTGATGGCTCTACATAAGCTGCATTCCATGGCTCAGGACCGATAGCACGAAGGAAAGTGTAAGGACTCATTGTACCCGCACCTTTTTCATTATCATAAGCTTGCATAAGCATACAACCTTGGTCATTCCAAAATTGTTGCAAAGTCAAAATAATTTCTTGAAATGTTAATTTCTTAGACATTGTTTACTCCTTTTTCTATAAATTACTTGCGACACGAGTCTGCCTCGTCGATCATACGAGGCAAGACGAGTTAGTACTGCGTCTAGCTCAGGCACTCTAGTGCTGAGCGTGGGGCAATCCGACTGTAAGGAGGTCTCTGCCACTGACGCAGTGAAATGTTAATTTCTTAGACATTGTTTACTCCTTTAGTTTTTATATTTCTTTTTCAATTAATTTCTGCTGAACAAACCAATTTAACAAGGGTAGAGTTTTATCTGTATTTGCCCATAAATGATAAGAATCGAAGACCGCTTGTACACTACCTAGATTTTCTACCAACTTATCTATTGTCAAAAAACTACGCCAGTATTCGTAAAAAATACTTGCATAGTTCTTATCATAAGTCGAAGAACCAAAATCATTCAATGAATGCCAACCATACTTCTTCTGAAAAAGTTCTACAAGAGATTGATTACAAATTTTTTCCGCTTGAAATTCCTCTTCTGTCAAGAAATACTTGCGACTAATATATTCAACCATCCCCTCTTCGAACCATATATAAGAGTCGTAACCATCAAAATCATCTAAAAAATGCTCCGACCAATGAGCTAACTCATGTCCTACAATCTGTAAGAGGAAATTTTCAGATAAAGAATGATAGTGACTTTCTATTGCTTGAGTTTGCTGAGAACACTCGTAGTCCATCAACTGATACAAATACAACTCTTTCCAAACAGCTAAATCAGGCGTCATAACCATTCGTCTATTATTTGTATAGGCTGGAACTGCACTTTCCCTAATAATCTGTGTAGCAGCATTAAAACTTGACCAAATAATGGCTTGCGGTAAATCACAGACTGCAAGTTCATTCTTTAAAAAAGATTGATAATCTTTCAACTTTTCAGTATTTCTTACTACAAAATCACGAAATGTAGCTAGTTGACTATCGTCTTTTACAAGATAAAGGTTTTCCACGTCTCTCCTTTCTTTCACATAATAGACTGAATAAGCAAAAGAACCGCGTCCGACAATCCTAGGTTGATTTAACCTAGGGGCGTCAAAAACGCGGTTCCACCCTAATTTATTACTTCATTGTTTTTGAAAATACTACAGAAAGCGCCAGCTCTTTATTTTGTCCTACTTGGCTCCCACTATCCCAAGCTCGCTTGAAGAACGCCATAAGACTTTCTTTCCTGCTGACTATTATATCAAAAATTAGCACAATGTACAATTTTTTTATGATTTTCTAGAAATCCATATCATCAACTCGTGGAGCACCAGACTGAACAGCAATTGTTTTTAAGGTTTCACGTTCCTCATGATTCAGCTCAATTCCGAAACAATCAAGATTAGCCTGAATACGAGACGCTGTGACAGATTTCGGAAGTGGTAAAAATCCTTCTGCTAAGCTCCATGCCAAGGCTATCTGAGCAACAGACTTTCCGTGATTTGTTGCGATTTCTTGGACTTCCTTACTATCAAATAGTTCTCCCTGACCAAAAGGTCCCCAAGCTTCCAATAAAATTCCTTTTTCTCGACAGTAATCTACGACTTCCTCTTGATACACACCTGGAGCCAAACGAACTTGATTGACCGCTGGAAGAATTTTTGCTGTTTCAAGCAAGGCATCCAAATGATGGGGAAGAAAATTACTAACACCGATAGCACGGATTTTGCCTTCTAGGTAAAGATCCTCCATCGCTCTCCAAACTTCTGAATTTCGGATTTTCCAGTGGTTATTTTCTCTGAGTGGTTTTGGATTTGGCCAATGAATCAAATACAAATCCAAATATCCCAAGCCCAGCTTCTCTAAAGACTCTTCAAAAGCCTGACGAGCTTGCTCATAGTTATGATTTGTATTCCAGAGTTTACTGGTTACAAAAATTTCCTCACGCGGAACGCCACTATCTTGAATAGCACGACCAACGCTTTCTTCATTTTTATAAATAGCTGCCGTATCGATATGGCGATAGCCTGCCTTTAAAGCCTCTAGAACAGCTTGATAGGCAATCTCTCCATTTTCAGCTTTCCAGGTTCCAAATCCCAGAACTGGAATCGTAATGCCGTTATTTAAAGTATAAGATTTCATTATTTTTCCTTTCTAAATTAGAAGAAAATCCAAAGAGGCAAATTTTCAAGGAAAACTTTTCTCTTTAGATTTTGTGTATTATTGATTTCGATCGTAATAGAGCTGATGAGCTTTAAGACGAGAGTCTAACAAATCTGGAATTGTCACAAAGTCATAGCCCTGACCTTTCAAATAGTCAATGACCTTTGGTAAAGCATTCACTGTTTCAGCATGGATATCATGCATGAGAATAATAGAACCACTCTTGACTTCACGCTGAATTTCTGTCAAAATAGATGCTTCATTTTTACTCTTCCAGTCCAGACTATCCACATCCCACATAATAAAACTCAAATCGAGGCTATTGCGAATGTCGTCTGTAATGGCTCCATAAGGCGGACGCATAAGTTTTGAACTAGAACCCAGCACCTTAGTTAGCGCATCCTCAGTATCAGTAATCTGTTTTTTAGCTTCATCAAGGGAAAGTTTTGAAAGCACTGGATGACTCCAACTATGGTTTCCAATAACATGGCCATCCGATTTCATACGTTTCAAAATCTCTTCATTTCCAGAAACATTCTTACCTAAAACAAAGAAAGTTGCCTTGATACCATACTTAGAAAGAGTATCTAATGCTTGATTTGTCGTTGCAGGATTTGGTCCATCATCAAAAGTCAAGGCTACTACTTTACGATTTTTCTTTTCATAATAAGCCTTATATAGCTCTGCATCCTTATCTAATAAATAAGAGGACTGAATGACCTCAAAGAAACTAGATACTGGCAAGGCAATCTCGTCTAGATTTTCCACTGATTGACTTGGATAAAGGATAATTTGGCTATCCTTATAATCAAAGTTCCATGCAGACAAGTCTTGATCAGAGAAGCCTTTAACAATTTGATCAATCTTTTCTTGGTCCAATTTCTTATCCTGTAAAAAAGAGGTCATTTCTTTAATCAGCTGTTCTTTGGCTTTACTAGCATCTGAAAATAATTGATCAAGTGTAAAAGATTTGCCATCTTCTGTCAAATGTACTTTTGCCAGACTAGTTTTTTCAGTCTCTTCAACTTTTGACGAAGTTAAATCATAGACTTGTTTCATCACACTTCGGTTGACAATCCCTTTTAAAGTCGAATCCTGTTTCTCCGTATAATAAAAAACCAGATTTTCCTTGTCTTCCAGATTTTCCTTAATATCCTGTGTCATGATTTCTTTTACAGATGAAATCACTTGTTCCCCTTGGAGAGGATAATAGGCAATTACTTCTGATTGTCCCTTACGAAAATGATCTTTCTGATTTCCCTCACTCAATTGATTATCTTTATCATTTTTTAAAGACTCAATTTTTTGTTCGAAACTTTGCTTTGTATATACTTTGTATCCAATCATTGAACCAAGGACGCAAATACTTACTGAAAAGATAGCTACTAGGGCTATTAATCCAATTCTCTTTTTATCGTGCTCAACACGTTTTGCTCTACTTTTATCCATAGAACCATCATATCAAATTCAAGCTATAATTTCAATGATTTTGGAGGAAATAGTATATTAAAAAAGAGGGGAATCCCCTCTTAAAATCTTATTTTACTGCTTCTTTCAAAGCATCTACTTTATCGAGACGTTCCCATGGCAGGTCAATATCTGTACGTCCCATGTGTCCATAAGCTGCTGTTTGACGGTAGATTGGACGTTTAAGATCCAACATTTGGATAATTCCTGCTGGGCGAAGGTCAAAGATTTGACGCGCTGCTTTTTCAAGCTTGCTTTCAGCTACCGTTCCCGTACCAAAAGTATCGATACGAACAGAAACAGGTTGGGCAACACCAATAGCGTAGGCTAATTGCACTTCTGCTTTCTTAGCAAGACCTGCTGCAACGATATTTTTAGCAATATAGCGAGCCGCATATGACGCCGAACGGTCCACCTTAGTCGCATCCTTACCAGAGAAGGCACCACCCCCATGACGAGAATAGCCACCATACGTATCCACGATAATCTTACGACCAGTCAGACCTGAGTCCCCTTGAGGTCCACCGATGACAAATCGACCAGTTGGATTGATGAAGAATTTTGTCTGCTCATCCAAATAAGATGCTGGAATTACTTCTTTGATAACCTTGTTAATCACATCATTGTGAATTTGTTCGTTGCTGACTTCTGGATCATGCTGAGTAGAAATAACAACTGTGTCCACACGTACTGGACGGTCATTTTCATCATACTCAACTGTAACTTGCGATTTAGCATCTGGACGAAGATAGCTGATTTCCCCAGACTTACGAAGTTCTGCTAAACGACGAACCAATTTATGACTGAGTGAAATTGGCAAAGGCATGAGCTCTTCTGTTTCATCCACTGCAAATCCAAACATGAGCCCTTGATCACCAGCACCAATCAAGTCCAGTGGATCTTGATCTGCATTTCCACGAACCTCCAAGGCTTCGTTAACACCTTGGGCAATGTCTGGTGACTGCTCAACAAGTGACGGATGAACTCCCACCGTCTCAGCAGAAAAACCATACTCTGTATTGGTATAACCAATCTCTGCAATGGTATCACGAACCACACGGTTAATATCCACATAAGCATTTGTAGAAATTTCACCAAAAACATGGACTGAACCAGTATAAACAGCTGTCTCAGCAGCAACGTGCGCCTCTGGATCCTTGGCTAAAATAGCATCCAAAATCGCATCTGAAATTTGGTCTGCAATCTTATCTGGATGCCCCTCAGATACAGATTCAGACGTGAATAATTTACGTTCTGACATAAAAATGTCCCCCCTTAAAAATAGTGTTATAGAGTTACAAAGTACTGATAGGTATTTCCATTAGCTAAGAGTTACGACGCGAAAGAAATAAAAACGATATTTTTTTATTTCTAAAGCTAGTAAGGCGCATAGGGTGACCGCATTATAGCGGCAACTGTAGAATGACGAACGACTTTGGAGCCATCATTCTTTGCGAATTGCGACTCGAAAGAAAAAATAGAAATTTCTACCATCTTATCGGGACTATATAACTTTACCATTATACCATTTTTAAACGCAATTTGCAGTCTATAATGTAGTGTTTCTGTATAGATAGTTCGTTCTCATAAATAAAAAAAGTTGGAGCTCAGTACTCCAACTTTTTCTATTAAAATGTTTGGCGTTTTGCTTTACGCTCTGCACGACCGCGAGCACGATTTTCAGCGCGCTTGGTTTTGCGGCGCTTTTCATCAACCGCCCATTGAATTTTCTTCTTATAACCTGGTTTGACTTTTTTCTTTTTCTTTTTAACCAAACCAATCATTTCGATATCAAGTTTATCTTGTTTTTTCTCACGATTGGCACGACGATCACGGTCATAAGTATCCTGAAATTCCCCGTCTTTGACCATCTTAGGAGTAAACTTGATTCCCAATTTCTCCAACTCACGGATATCCGAGTCATCACTTGGCTGATAAAGGGTAATAGCTGTACCTGGTAGGCCATTTCTTCCAGTTCGACCAACACGATGAACAAAGAAGGACAAATCTTGCGGAATGGCATCATTGATGACATGGCTGACACCTTCAATATCAATTCCACGCGCTGCCAAATCTGTTGCGACAATATACTCAAAATCCAGATTTTTCACCTGGTTCATGATACGTTTGCGCTCACGAGGGGCAATACCCCCATGGATTTTTGCCACCTTCAAGCCTTGAGCAGTCAGATATGAATACAATTCATCAGCACGCGTTTTAGTGTTAACAAAAATCATTGCCAAATACGGTTGCATCAACTGAGTCAACTGGTAAATTTGAGCATTCTTATCTCGACCCTTGGTCGAAATCAACCAATTATCAATGGTATCAGAAATGACCGTTTTGGTCTTGATTTTCTCCATAACAGGATTAGATAAGTATTTTTTCAAGAATGGTTGCAGTTTTTGTGGAATAGTAGCTGAGAAGACCATGAATTGTAGGTCTTTTGGAAGGCTTCCAGCAATCTTATCAACAGTTGCCAAGAATCCCATATCCAAGGTCATGTCTGCTTCATCGACCACAAAGGTCTTAGCCTTGTGAATAGCTAGGTCACCAGACTTAACTAAGTCATAAATACGACCTGGCGTACCGATAACAATATGAGGCTGGTTACTTGCCAATTTGTCAATCTGGCGAGCCTTATCTGTCCCTCCCACATAATTAACCACACGAACTTCTACTTCTGAGTGAGTAGCAATCTGACGGGCTGCTTTGTAAATTTGAGTAGCTAATTCACGGCTCGGTGCAGTAATGACTGCTTGAACACTATCGCTGGCTTCATCTAATTGCTGGAAAATCGGCAATAGAAAAGTGTGAGTCTTACCCGAACCTGTTTTTGATTCACCGACTAGGTCACGACCTGCCAAAACAATAGGAATCAACTTGTCTTGCACCTCTGTTGGAGTTGTAAATTTCAACTCCTCCAAGGCTTCTCTAATATAGTTTTTAAATTGAAATTTCGTAAATGACATAATATCCTCGATTCTATCTATCTTACCAATTATACCATATTTTATTCCATTTCAGTAGTCTCACTCATAGAGCTTACTTTCAGTAGTTCATCTAATCAAAAAAAAGGCTGGAATTTGTGAATCCCAACCTCTTTTTAGTCCTTATTTCCAGTTTAAAATAGCATTCAAGCCATAGTGATCACTAACTTGCGGACTATTGTTGCCATCAAATACGACATGTAAATTTTCCACCGCTAACTCTTTGGTAGTAAAAACATAGTCGATTCGAAGGGGTTCTGTGTTCCCCTTCCAGCCATCAATTTCTGGTGGAACAGTATAGCTACCACTTTTCTCTTGAGCAACTTCAAATGCGTCTTGTAAGCCTAATGGACTAGCTAAAATAGCTTGGTAACCTTCCTGACCAGCTGGGTTGTTGAAATCTCCAGCCAGCAAAAGTGGCTTGTTCAATTCTTTCAAGACAGCCTCAAATCGCGCCCATTCTTCTTGGAAACCTTTATCCCACCAAGAAAGGTGGACACTGGCAACTGCAAGGTCCTTGCCATCAACTACAGTTTCAGCCAGGGCGACACGGCGAGTATGATAGTCTGTTGGATCATCCACATCTGAAACCAAAATTTCTCTTGCTTCAATAGGTGTTTTAGACAAGATAGCCACACCTTCATGGTAGCGGTCATAACCAATATGGTTATAGGCCCAAGTCCAGTAGTAATCTTTCCCTTGCTCTGACAACTTTTCAACCAAAAGTCTAACATAATGGTCTTGGTGAATAGGCTCAGCTGCTGGCAAAGCTTGATAAAGGTCATTAACCTCCACCACTGGCGAAGTGATCTCCTGATTGATTTCTTGGAAACAAATCAAATCATAGTCTTTTTCAAGAATATCCTCAAGCAAAATCTGGAATTTTTCCTCTGCTTCTTTCTCCATCCAACTGTGAGTATTGAGTGTTAAAAATTTCATTCTTTTCTCCCAAAATAAGAGGTTGGAATACAGCTTCCAACCTCAAGTATATTACAATTCTACTTTAGCAACTGCTGTTTTAGCTGCAAGAGAACCTGTTTTTTCTAATTTAACTGATTTAATTGCATCACCATTTGTGAAGACAACTACTGTTGAAGTTTCACGTCCTGCTGCACGGATAGCATCCAAGTCAGCTGTGACAAGAAGATCTCCTGCTGCAACTTTTTGTCCTTCAGCAACATGAACTGTAAATGGTTTACCTTCAAGACTTACTGTGTCCAAACCAATGTGAACCAATACTTCAAGACCTGGTTCAGTCACAATACCAAGAGCATGTTTTGTTGGGAAGATGCTTGATACAGTACCTGAAACTGGAGATACAATGTTTCCATTTGCAGGTTCTACTGCAAATCCATCACCCATCATTTTTTGAGCAAATACTGGATCTTTTACTTGTTCCAAAGCAACAACTTGACCGTCTGCTACTGAGTAAACTTCCTCAGTAAGACCTTTGAAGTGAACAGTGTTTTGTTGTGCTTCAGTCATTTGGCTTGGAAGAGTTTCAGGAATGATTTCACCTGAATCAAGGATATCTTGGATATCAGATTTCAATACGTCTGCTTTTGGACCGTAGATAGCTTGAACTCCTTGTCCTTTCATGACAAGACCCATAGCTCCTTCTGCTTTCCATTGTTCTGCATCACCGACTTTGTCAGCATCTTTTACAGTTACACGAAGACGAGTCATACATGCATCAACATCAACGATGTTTGCACGTCCACCAAGAAGGTTAATAATGTTTACAGCTTGAGAGCCTGCTGCAACTTTCACTTCGCTACTAGCTTCTTCTGAACCTTCAGCAGTTTCGTAATTTCCGTTACGTCCTGGAGTTGCGTAGTTGAATTTTTGAATCATGAAGTTTGCGATAAAGTACATGATTACGGCAAAGAGAACAGTTACCCAGATAAAGTTAACGATATCCATACCAATACCAGCATTAATTGCTAGTGGTGTACGAGTCAAGAATTCAATTGAACCGAATGAGTGGACACGTAGGTTTACTACGTCAGCCATAGCGAAGGCAGCACCTTGAACAAGTGAGTAAACAAGATACATAGGTGTTGCTACAAACATGAACATGTATTCGATTGGTTCAGTAACCCCTGTCAAGAATGTTGCAAGAGCTGTCGCAATCATCATACCTTTATATTGATGTTTCTTATCAGCATCGACATTACGGTAGATAGCAACGATCATACCCATCAAGATACCGAATGAACCGATCATTTGTCCAACTTTGAAACGAGCTGGGTGAACAGTATCTAACAATTGTTGGTAGTGACTTGCATCTGTACCTTTAAGGTTAACAAGGTCTGTTACCCATGCAAGCCATAGTGGGTCTTGACCAAATACTTGAGTACCTTTAGCTGCACCAGTTAAAATGTCATAAGTACCACCAAGAGCTGTGTAGTTCATTGGGATAGTCAACATATGGTGAAGACCAAATGGCAAGAGCAAACGTTCCAAAGTACCATACAAGAATGGTGCAAGGATTGGAGCAGTTTCTTGTGAGTTGGCAATCCAGATACCAAAGCTATTGATACCTGTTTGAACTACTGGCCAGAAGGCAGCAAGTAGAATTGCAGCGATTGCTGAACGAAGAATAACTACAAATGGTACGAAACGTTTCCCGTTGAAGAATGAAAGTGCATCAGGAAGTTTACGGAAGTTGTAGTATTTATTGTAAGCAGTTGCCCCTACAAAACCTGAGATAATCCCTACAAACACACCCATGTTCAATGCTGGAGCTTCAAGAACACTAATGAAGTAATCAGCAACTTTGATTGAACCACCAAAGAGAGTTGTGACCATAGCATCTGGATTTTTCAACATATCTCCTGATACACCAAAGATTGTACCAGTGATACGGTTAATCAAGATGAAGGCAAGACCAGCGGCGAAAGCACCACCAGCACGTTCTTTAGCCCAGCTTCCTCCAATTGCTAGGGCAAACAAAATGTGAAGGTTACCGATAACCCCCCAACCAATTTGCTCAAGAATTCCACCTGTAACTACAAGTGGTGCAAAAGTTGGGTTAATCATTACGATAGACTTACCGATTGAAATCATCAAACCAGCAGCCGGCATAACCGCGATAACCACCATCAAAGCCTTACCGAATTTTTGCCAAAACTCGAAAGACAAGACATTTTTGAATGTATCTTTCATCATTCAAATCTCCTTTATTTTTATTTAGGCAAACGTTTTACGAAAACGTTTGCACTTTCTACAATTCAATTATACCACTTTTTTTTTTTTTGTAAAGGCTTTTATTAAAAAAAGGAGACTTTTTTCTAAAATTTTTGTAGTAAAAAAGGAGATAGTAAAATCTCCTCAAATATACATCTATTAAAATTTAGACTTTTAAGAATCGGCGCATAGAAATTCCTGATCCCAATGAACCAATGAAAATTCCAATCACAAATAATAAGGCAATCATCAGTGGACTGAATACTTCTGGTGATATCATTGAAAGGTTCTGACCAACTAATGACTTATTAACCGATTGGTAAACCATTTTATAGACAATAAATACCAAAACTGATGGAAGTGTTGCTCCAAGCAAACCGATGAAGGCACCTTCAAGCAAGAAAGGCCCGCGGATATAGCCATTCTTAGCACCTACTAAACGCATGATTTGAATTTCACGGCTTCGTGAAATGATGGTGATACGTATAGTATTAGAAATCAAGAACACCGCAATGAAAATCAATAATCCAGCGATAACTAGTCCCCAGACACGAATAAATGAGGCTAACTTAAACAAGCGTTCTGTATTAGCACCACCATCTTGAACTTCTGATACACCTTCGATTTTTTTAGCCTCTTCTGCTACTGTCTTTACATCACTTGGTGTATTTGTATCAACGATATATGCATCATAGAGAGGATTGGCATCGCCTTCAAAGATTTTCCAGTTGTCCCCCATCGTTTCTGTCAACTTTTCATATTGTTCTTCTTTACTTGAAAACGTAACACTTTTAACGGTTGACATACCTTTTAAAGCATCATATACCTTATGGTAGTCGTTATTTGTAACAGTTTGACCTTCTTTTTCAATAGTCTCACTATTATCAGCTACGTCCTTACGAATGTATACCATTACTCGGACATTATTTTCGATATCTGTAGCTAGTTTAGCCGTATTAAAGATAACAGATGCAAATATTGCAACCAAGGTCAAAGTAATCATAACTGAACTGACAGCAGCTACTGTCATCCAGCCATTTCGTTTCAAACTTTTTAATGATTCAAATAAATGACGAAAAAATCTACTAATCATCGTATCCATATTCTCCTTTAGCTTCGTCACGAACGACACGGCCATTTTCAATGGCAATGACACGGTGGCGCAAGGTATTTACAATCTGACTGTTGTGGGTAGCCATCAAGACAGTTGTACCTTGGAGATTGATGCGTTCCAGCAAGTTCATAATTTCCCATGAATTATCTGGGTCCAAGTTTCCTGTTGGTTCGTCCGCAATCAATACTTTGGGATTATTTACAATAGCACGCGCTATCGCAATACGCTGTTGTTCTCCCCCTGAAAGTTCATTTGGGAAAGAACGAACCTTATGCTTCAATCCAACCAAGTCTAAGACTTCCATAACACGTTTTTTGATATTACGGCGACTTTCTCCAATTACCTCCATTGCATAAGCAATATTTTCATAAACGGTTTTCTTTGGTAACAGTTTATAATCTTGGAAGACAACCCCAACACTACGACGTAGGAGAGGAACATCTTTCTTTTTAATTTTAACCAGATTAAAACCAGCAACAGATAAGCTTCCTTTTTCGATTTTTACTTCGCGATACAAAGAACGAATAAAGGTTGATTTCCCAGCTCCTGAAGGTCCTACGATGTAAACAAATTCCCCTGGTTGAACGCTTACCGAAACACCACGTAGGGCAGTCGTTCCGTTGTCGTATTTTTTGACGACATCTCTCATTTCAATAATTGACATGTGAGTTCCTTTCTATCTTAGCTGATTCTCCACTTGAGATAGGCATCAATAAAACCATCTAGGTCTCCATCCATAACCTTATCTACTTGTGCAACTTCAAAGTTAGTTCGATGGTCTTTTACCATAGTATATGGCGTGAAAACATAAGAACGAATTTGACTTCCCCATGTGATTTCCTTTTTCTCACCCTTGAGGGAATCGACTTCCGCAGCTTTCTTCTCCTGCTCCATTTGATAGAGCTTAGCCTGCAACATCTTCATGGCACGATCTCTATTTCCATACTGGGTACGATCGACTGTTGACTGAACGACAGTTCCCGTAGGAATGTGTGTCAAACGCACACCTGTGGAAACCTTGTTGACGTTTTGTCCACCAGCACCACCTGAACGGAAAGTATCCATCTTGATATCATCTTCACGGATTTCTACTTCAATAGTATCATCCAATTCTGGCATCACTTCTACAGATGTGAAAGAGGTGTGGCGACGTTTAGCAGAGTCAAATGGTGAAATTCGTACCAAACGGTGTACACCCATTTCTGACTTGAGAAGACCATAGGCATTAGGTCCTTCAAAAGATAAGGTTACTGACTTGATACCAGCTTCATCTCCTGCTTGGTAATCCAATACTTCCACTTTAAAGCCTTTAGCATTTCCATAGCGAGTGTACATACGAAGCAACATATCACCCCAGTCCTGAGCCTCGGTACCACCCGATCCTGGATGGATTTCCAAAATCGCATTATTATGGTCATAAGGTTCTGACAAGAGCAAGGTCATCTCGTAACTGGTCATCATCTTAGCAAGTTCTGACAACTGTTCAACCAATTCTTCATGCACCGACTCATCTTCAGCTAAAAAGTCTAATAAAATTTCGACTTCATCCTGCAACTCTTCCATTTTGTGGAAGGTGTTATAGGTGTTTTTTAATTCATTTAATTCTTGCGACGTTTTTTGGGCCGCGATATTATCGTTCCAAAAATCAGGTTCTGTCATCTTGTTTTCCAAGATGGCAATCTCTTCCTCTAAACCTTCGAGGTCAAAGAGACCCCCTGAAAGAAGCTAATTTTTCACGATTTGCGTCAATTTTCTGACGAATTACTGAAATGTCCATAAATACTCCTTTTTTACATTATTTCATTATAGCATATTTTATCATTTCTTTCCATCTTTTGCTCTAATCCCTTATTACACGTAAAAAGAAGCCTTTCGGCTTCCTTTCTTACAAGACTTTTGCTGAGGTACGAGTGATTTCTTCTACCTGAATATTCTCTGATTCAAATTTTTCTTTCAAGGCTGGTAAATCAATTGATCCATCGATTTGAACTTCGATAATCACCTTACCATCCTTACGCGGAATATTGACTGTATGCGAGATATTCAAATTTTCTTCTACAATCAAAGAAATAATTTTTCCAAGAACGCCAACTTCGTTTTCCGTAACAAAGCGCACACGAATCCCTTCTTCACCATAACCTGCAATTTCAAGAAAGGCTTGGAAAACGTCACGATCCGTAATAACTCCGTATACTTGATGATTATCTACGACAGGAAGAATACCAATCTTATTTTTCAACATCAGATAAGTTGCATCCTCTAGACTCGCATAGCCTGAAACAGTGACAACATCGCGAATCATCACATCTTTTACTTTTGTCTTATTTAGAAGATAATTCATCTCATAGATAGAAAGACTTGTTGCTTTGGATGGACTAGCTTGGGCAATGGTTCCCTCAGTTACCAAACCAACCAATTGATCATTTTCGATAACAGGCAAGCGGTGCAACCCTTGCTCTCTCATCAAATCTGCTGCATGAGATACTGTTGTATCCGGACTAATATAAACTACCTTGCGGGTCATAAAATCTTTAACTGCCATGAGACTTCTCCTTTTCTATTCTTATCCCTATTATACAATCTTTTTGTAAATCTATCAAACGCTTACATTTCTTTTTCAAAATTCAGAAAAGTATGAATAAGCTAGCAAAAAGAGCTCTGAAATAGAGCTCTCTGAATGAAGGTAAGATACATTTCATTCGATTTTTTCAATTATTAGAAATTAACCTTTTAATGTAGATAAAGATTGCTTTACAATCTATATCTGTCAACTAAAAAGGTCCCCTGGACTATAATGATGATTACTTCGTAATCCTCATCCACCGACTAAAACAATCCAGTGGATAAGATGATTGCTTCGCAATCTCTATCTGCAACCTAAACTAGTCTCCCAGACTAGTTTAGCCACCCAGATATGCTTTTCTGACTTCTTCTGATGAAGCGAGTTCTTTTCCTGTTCCTGATAGAACGATTTTCCCTGTTTCCAATACATAGCCTCGGTCAGAGATTGCGAGTGCTTTATTGGCATTTTGTTCAATCAAGAGGACGGTTGTTCCTTGTTTCTGGATGTCTTGAATGATATCAAAAATCTCTTGGATAAAGATTGGGGCAAGTCCCATTGATGGTTCATCTAAAAGAAGAAGTTTTGGTGTTGACATGAGGGCGCGTCCCATGGCAAGCATTTGCTGTTCTCCCCCTGAAAGAGTAGCTGCATCTTGGTTCTTCCGTTCTTCAAGACGAGGAAAGCGTGAGAAAACTTTCTTCAAGTTAGCTTGATTTTCTTCACGATTTTTCTTTAAGAAAGCTCCCATTTCTAGATTTTCCATAACTGTCAATCCAGGGAAGACGTGGCGTCCTTCTGGAACTTGTGAAAGACCACCTGCCACGATTTTTTGAGCTGGCATTTTTTGGATTTCTTGACCTAAAAATTCAATCTTTCCTGAACTCGGTCTAACCAAACCAGACAAGGTACGGAGAATGGTTGTCTTACCAGCACCATTGGCACCGATAAGGGAAACTACTTCTCCTTCATTCACTTCAAAGCTTACATCACGGACTGCTTGGATCATACCGTAATGTACAGAAAGATTATCAACTTTTAACATCGACATTAGGCTTCACCTCCTAGATAAGCTTCGATAACGCGTTTATTGGTCTTAATTTCGTCCGGAGTTCCTTGAGCAATCAAACGACCATATTCAAGTACGTAGATGCGTTCTGTAACCTCCATGACCAGATTCATATCGTGTTCAATCAGCATGATCGTAATCTTAAATTCATCTTTGATACGACGAATTAACTCAGTCAATTCGGCTGTTTCCTGTGGGTTCATACCTGCTGCTGGTTCATCTAAGAAGAGAATTTTAGGTTCCGTAGCGAGGGCACGAACAATTTCCAAACGACGTTGTTGTCCGTAGGCAAGATTTTTAGCAAGAGTTTCTGCATCACCATCTAAATCAAAGATTTTAAGCAATTCCAAGGCTTTAGCCTTTAATTCTTTTTCACTCTTGTAAAAAGCTGGTAAGCGCAAAAAACTAGCAAAAACATGTTGTTTGTGATGGTTACCAAAAGCAATCAAAACATTGTCCAAAACTGTTAAATCTTTAAAGAGTCGAATATTTTGGAAAGTACGTCCAAGTCCCAAAGAAGCAATCTTATAAGGTGACTTTCCATTCAAAAGGTGACCATCTAGGGTTACTGTTCCCTCGCTTGGTTCATAAACACCGGTCAAAAGGTTGAAAAGAGTGGTTTTCCCAGCTCCATTTGGACCGATTAGTCCAACCAGTTCCCCTTCGTTCAATTCAAGAGTCACATCTCCAACAGCTGTTAGACCGCCAAAATGTTTGGTTAACTGTTTTACTTCAAGTAATGCCATTAGTTTTGTTCCTCCTTTTTAGATTTTTTAAAGAAACGTGATAGGCTCAATTCCCATGTTCCAAGAAGTCCACCCGGTCTGAAAATCATTACCAATACCAAGGCCAAAGCGTAGATAATCATACGCACGCTAGCAACATCTTGGAGAAGCATATTCAAAATTCCAAGGACAATAGCTGAAACAATCGCACCTGTAATGGAACCAAGTCCACCAAATACAACAATGATCAAAACGTTGATTGAGTTGATGAAAGTGTAATCTTTCGGTACAACTGAACCGATAAATCCTGCCTGAAGTGACCCTGCAATACTTGCAGTAATGGCACCAAAGACAAAGGCGATGATTTTAATTTTAGTTGTATTAACACCGACTGACTCTGCAGCGATTTCATCCTCACGAACGGAGAGGGTTGAACGACCAATTGGACTACGCAAGAAGTTCAAGGTTGCAATGGTTGTAATCACGACAAAGAAGTAAACCATTTGCCAAGTTGTAAAGTTAGGAATTCCCAAGATACCTGCCGCACCATTTGTAAGGCTTCCGCCATTGATGATAAAGATACGGATAATTTCAGAAACACCGAGAGTTGCTACCGCAAGATAGTCCCCCTTCAAGCGCAAGGTTGGAATTCCGACAAGTAAGGCAACTGCTCCTGAAAGCAAAGCACCTACAATCATAGCTCCAAAGAAGGCACCGTAGGTTGGTGATTTAGAACCAATAATAGCTGCTGCATAGGCACCAATCGCCATAAAACCAGCATGCCCAAGTGAAAATTGTCCTGAAAAACCAACGATTAAGTTGAGACCAACAGCCAGAATAATATTAATTCCGATCTGTTGTAAAATCTGAACATAGAATAGATTGAGTACTCCGACTGAAACCAATACACTAATCAAGCCATAGCCAGCTAACAAAAGGAGTAACCATAGAATATTAACTTTTAAATTTTCTTTCATCGCTTACACCTTCTCTTTCACATTTTTACCAAGGATACCAGCTGGGCGGACAATCAAGATCAACAACAAAATTCCATAAACAATGGCATCACGGAAGTCTGACATTCCAAAGGCTGTCGCAAAGGTTTCCAATAGACCAATCACAAAACCACCAAGCGCCGCACCAGGAATGATTCCGATACCACCAAGTACTGCGGCTACGAAGGATTTAAGACCTGGAGTAACACCCATCAAAGGCTCTAGAGAGTTATAATAGAGGGCAATCAGAACACCAGCCGCACCCGCAAGAGCTGAACCCAAAGCGAAGGTAAAGCTGATAGTACGGTTTACATTAATCCCCATCAATTGCGCTGCATCGCTATCTACAGATACAGCACGCATGGCTTTCCCCATCTTGGTCTTTTGGACAATGACTTGTAACAAAATCATCAAAATCAAGGAAATGGCCAAGATCATTAACTGCACGTTTGTTAGGCTAACTGGTCCCAAATCATAGCGAACTGTTTGAATCGCTTGAGGGAAGGCACGGGTATTGGCACCAACCAGATAGACCATCCCATATTCCAATAGGAAAGAAACCCCAATAGCCGTAATCAAAACAGCAATACGAGTAGAGTGACGCAAAGGTCGGTAAGCAAGGAACTCAATCACGACACCAAGAATGGCTGTCGCTAGCATAGCTACAATAAGCGCTACAAAGAAATTCATTTGGAAAGAATTAATCAAGAAATAACCGATAAAAGCTCCCATCATATAAATATCACCGTGGGCGAAGTTGATGAGCTTGATAATTCCGTAAACCATGGTATATCCTAAGGCTAACAGAGCATAAACACTACCTAGAATCAAACCATTTACTAGTTGTTGGAGCATAAGATTCACTCTTTCTATTTATAATTTCGAGGGTTTCCCCTCACTTTTTGATAGGTTCTTTTACTCAATGAAAATCAAAGAGCAAACTAGGAAACTAGCCGCAGGCTGTACTTGAGTACGGCAAGGCGACGTTGACGCAGTTTGAATTTGATTTTCAAAGAGTATTAAACATCGAAACAGGGAGTGAGTCAGAGGCTCATTCCCTATTTCAACATTTTTCTATTATGGTTTTACAACTTCTGCTGCTTCAACCTTACCATTGTTCATGGTCATCATGTAAGCAGTTTTGACTGTGTTGTGGTCTGCATCAAAGCTTGTTTGACCAGTTACACCTTCAAAATCTTTTGTTTTAGCAAGGTTATCCTTGATTTCACCAGAGTTCTTAGCACCTTTTGCTGCGTTTGCTACAAGGTGAACTGAGTCATAAGCCAAGGCTGCAAATGTTGAAGGCTCTTCATTGTACTTAGCACGGTAAGCGTCAAGGAAGGCTTTTGCTTTAGCTGAAACTTCTACAGTAGTTGAGAAGCCTGAGATAAAGTAGATGTTTGATGCTTTTTCAGGAGTTGCTTGTTGTACAAACTCTTCACCGTTGAATCCATCACCACCAACAATTGGTTTGTCAATTCCCATACCACGCGCTTGGTTTACAATTTTACCAGCCTCATTATAGTAGCCAGGAACAACGATCGCATCAAAATCTTTCCCTTTCATTTTTGTAAGGGCTGCTTGGAAGTCTGTATCACCTGCTACGAAAGTTTCATCAGCAACGATTTCACCCTTGTATGACTCGCGGAAAGATTTGGCAATCCCTTTAGCATAGTCACTGGCATTGTCAGTGTAAAGAACAACTTTCTTAGCTTGCAATTTATCAGAAACATAGTTTGAGATAATTTTTCCTTGGAAGCTATCTTGGAAAGTTCCGATAAAGAGGTAATCTTGACCTTTAGTCAATCCATCTTGAGTCGCACTTGGTGAGATCAATGGAACACCTGCTTTTGTAGCGTTCGCTACCGCAGCTGCAGTCGCACCAGATGTCGCAGGTCCTACGACTGCTGATACTTTAGATTGGGTTACAAGGTTAGTTGTAACTGAAGCAGCCTCAGCTGTTTCAGACTTATTATCTTTATCGATTACTTCGATTTGTTTTCCATCAATACCACCTGCGGCATTGATTTCATCAACAGCCAATTGGGCACCTTTTTGTTCAGCTGTTCCGTATGCAGCTAAAGAACCTGATTCTTCAAAGTTAAATCCGATTTTGATTGTCTTCTCATCTACTGAGTTACCAGCAGCATTTGACGCTCCAGACTTCACTTCTCCACAGGCTGCAAGAAGTGCTACACTTGCAAGCGCCACAAACGATAGGGCAAATTTTTTCTTCATCTTTTTTGTCTCCTTATTTCTTAAATAAATAGCATGTTAAGAATATACCGAATTATCAGAAAATTGTCAACACTTTTCTTGAACTTTTTCGATGATAACGTTTTCCTCTCGATAAAGATTGCCCACAAAGGGTGTTTCCAGCTCTTGGATATGACAAACTCTGACTTTTTTTATAAACTTTTCCTTGCTCAAGCGCCCGACCACTTGCTCCACTTCTTGAGTTGGAACATAAAGCTGCAAGTAACGATGCTTCTTGGAATGATAGGTAATATCTCCATAATCCTGCAGTTTTTTGGCATCCCGATTATAGTAAAGATAGATAATCAAGCCAGATCGATTGACTTTTTCAAACATGGTAAATCCTCTTTCTAAGAAATCTCTCCCTATTATACCAAAAAAAGCAAACCCCGTCGAGTTTGCCTTCTTTCATTATTAGTTCAATGAATTGTTGGCCATGATTTCATCAATAAAGCCATATTCAAGTGTTTCTTGGGCGCTCATCCAGTTATCGCGTTCTGCATCTGCGTGAACTTTTTCGATTGACTGACCTGAATTTTCAGCCAAGATTTTTTCCAAGGTGTTACGAGTTTTGAGCAAGTGTTCTGCAGCAATCGCCATATCGGTTTGTTGAGTACCACCACCTGTACCACCCATTGGTTGGTGAATCATGTATTCGGCATTTGGAAGCATGAAACGTTTGCCTTTTGCTCCACTAGATGCGATGACTGTACCCATAGATGCAGCCATTCCCATAACGATGGTTTGGACATCCGCTTTGATAAAGTTCATAGTATCAACGATTGCCAAACCAGCTGAAACGGAACCACCAGGTGTATTGACATAAAGGTAAATATCTTTTGTACTATCTTGGGCATCCAAGAAAAGCAATTGGGCAATAACAGAGTTAGCCATATTGTCTTCAACTGGACCTGTCAGCATAATGATGCGGTCTTTGAGAAGACGTGAGTAAATATCGTAAGAACGTTCTCCACGACTTGTTTGTTCAATAACTACAGGAATCATTTATTTCTCCTTTTGAGTTTTATTTTTGTTTGTCAAATGACTGAAGATAAGACTATTATAATATTTTGGTCAAAAAAGGTCAAATTTTTGCTCTGTTTTCATTAGACAGAAACAAAAATTCAACCTCCTTTCGTGACTGGGAATTCTTTTCCAAGTCAATCTTCTTTTCGATCTTATTTCGTACCGAACAAGCGATCTCCAGCATCTCCAAGACCTGGAACGATATAACCGTGTTCGTTCAAGCGGTCATCCAAGGCTGCTGTAAAGATTTCTACATCTGGATGAGCTTCTTGAAGGGCTTTTACACCTTCTGGAGCAGATACAAGGCAGACAAATTTGATATTTGATGCGCCACGTTTTTTAAGAGAATCAACAGCCAAGATTGCTGATCCACCTGTTGCCAACATTGGGTCTACTACAAAAATTTGACGTTGGTCAATATCTTCAGGTAATTTCACTAGGTACTCAACTGGTTGAAGTGTTTCTTCATCACGGTACATACCGATGTGACCAACTTTAGCAGCTGGAACCAAGCTCAAGAGACCATCAACCATCCCGATACCTGCGCGTAAGATTGGAACGATGGCCAATTTCTTACCTGCCAATTGTTTTTGAACAGTTTTTGTAATTGGTGTTTCGATTTCCACATCTTCTAGTGGAAGATCACGAAGTACTTCATACCCCATCAACATTGCAATCTCATCTACTAGCTCACGAAAAGCTTTTGTAGAAGTATCTGTACGACGCAAGATTGACAATTTGTGTTGAATCAGTGGATGATTAATAACTTCAATTTTTCCCATTTTTGGAATTCCTTCTTTCAATTTATTCTTCTTATTATACCAAAAAACGGTTTAAAAATCTTTCTAAACCATTTATTTTTGATAATTTTTACATTAAATCTGCCTCTTTAAGAGCTGCTTGTACTGTCTCAAGTGGTAAATGGGTTAATTCTGTTCCCTTTTCTTGATAAAGGTATTGGGCATAGTCATCCATTCGGTACTGGTTAATATAAACCACGCGCTTGCAACCGACCTGAAGCAATTGTTTTGTACAGTTGAGACAAGGAAAATGGGTTACATAGGCTGTAAAGCCTTTGGGAACACCACGTTCTGCACCTTGAAGGATAGCATTGACCTCAGCGTGAAGGGTGCGAACACAGTGGCCTTCAATGACCAGACATTCGTGGTCAATACAATGCTCAGTCCCTGACACCGAACCATTGTAACCAGTGGAAATTACCTTATTATCCTTAACCAAAATCGCACCCACTTTGGCACGTTTACAAGTGGAACGATTGGCAATTAGTAGAGCTTGGGCTGCAAAATATTCATCCCATGCTAGTCTTTTTTCAGTCATATCTCTTCTCCTTTTTCTCTATTTTTTAAAAAATGGTAACCGTAAATCCGCAATCTTTTCAGCAGGTACCTTCATGCCATCCTTGATCCATTTTAGAAGGACAGAGACGATGGCCGAACTCCAGAAGGAATGAAGATAAGAGCTGACACCTTTTGATTTTCCATGGTATTTTTCTAGAAATTCCTGCATGGCTTGGACAAAGATTTTTTCCAGATGGTAATCTAAGGCAAGTTGAATCACTCTAGCTTCCTTTCTTGCCTCACGGAAAAGGTGAACCCAGACCAGATAAAGGTCTGTCTTTAAATCATAATGGTGCAACTGTTCCATGATGTTGTGGACACTCCGTTTAAAGACGCTCTCTAAAATTTCCTCTTTGGAATCATAATTACGGTAAAAGGCCGCACGTGAAACGCCTGCCCGTTTGACCAATTCAGAAATACTAATCTTGGCCAAATCCTTTTTTTCCAAAAGTTGCAAGAGGGCTGTTTCAATCGCTTCTCTAGTTAATAAATTGGATTCTTGATTTGATTTTCTGAGATTTTCAAGAGACTTTTCAGAGATTCTACGTTCAGACATAACATTTTCTTTCTACTTGTCACAACAGACGGATGAGGCTTTTGTTTCAAGGGCTTTCATGATATAATTGTAAAAAAAGACAGAACCTTTGTCAATGTATAAATGGCAAAGATGGAGAATTTCTATGACTTGGAAGATTATTGCTGACTCTGGTTGTGATTATCGTCAGCTGGAAACACCAGCTATTGACACGACCTTTGTAAGTGTACCCTTAACCATTCAAGTAGCTGATCAGGTCTTTGTTGATGATGCCAGTCTTGACATTGACCAAATGATGGAAACCATGTATGCAACTGCAGAAGCTTCAAAATCAGCTTGTCCAAGCCCAGATGATTATTTGCGAGCATTTGAAGGAGCCAAAAACATTTTCCTAGTAACCATCACAGGTACTCTCTCTGGCAGCCACAATAGTGCTCAACTAGCAAAGAATATTTATCTGGAAGACCATCCTGACACTAAGATTCATGTGATTGATAGTTTGTCTGCTGGTGGAGAAGTTGACTTGCTCGTAGAAAAATTGAATGACTTGATTGACCAGGGCTTATCTTTTGAAGAAGTGGTTGAAGCTATCACAGCTTATCAAGAAAAAACCAAGTTGCTCTTTGTTCTAGCAAAGGTCGATAACTTGGTGAAGAACGGCCGTTTGAGCAAGCTTATCGGTACGGTCGTTGGTCTTCTCAACATCCGTATGGTCGGGGAAGCTAGTGAAACTGGAACCCTTGAATTGCTACAAAAAGCAAGAGGACCAAAGAAATCCGTTCAAGCTGCCTATGATGAACTGGTAAAAGCTGGATATGCTGGTGGCCGAATTATCATGGCCCAACGCAATAACGAAAAATGTTGCCAACAGCTCTCAGAGCGAATTCGCGAAACCTTCCCACAAGCTAACATCAAAATTCTCCCAACCTCTGGTCTCTGCAGTTTCTATGCAGAAGATGGCGGTTTGCTGATGGGATATGAAATTGATTAATTGCATTCTTGACAAGAGGTGACTTCATCTCTTGTTTTTTTGTGGTACAATAGAGCTATGAAACATTTTGATACTATTGTCATCGGTGGAGGACCTGCTGGCATGATGGCTACGATTTCCAGTAGCTTTTATGGTCAGAAAACCCTCCTCATCGAAAAAAATCGGAAACTTGGAAAAAAATTAGCTGGGACTGGTGGGGGACGTTGCAATGTCACTAACAACGGAACTCTAGACGACCTACTAGCTGGAATCCCTGGAAATGGGCGCTTTCTCTACAGTGTCTTCTCCCAATTTGATAACCATGATATCATTAACTTTTTTACGGAAAAAGGGGTTAAACTCAAGGTCGAGGACCACGGCCGTGTCTTTCCGGCCAGTGACAAGTCTCGTACCATTATCGAGGCCTTAGAAAAGAAAATCACTGAGCTAGGTGGTCAAGTTGCTACTCAAACAGAAATTGTTTCGGTTAAAAAGGTAGATGACCAGTTTGTCCTTAAATCAGCTGACCAAACCTTCACTTGTGATAAACTCATTGTCACAACTGGTGGGAAATCCTATCCTTCTACTGGTTCTACTGGTTTTGGTCACGAGATTGCTCGCCATTTTAAGCACACCATTACCGAGCTTGAAGCCGCTGAAAGTCCTTTATTGACGGATTTTCCTCACAAGGCCTTGCAGGGAATCTCACTGGATGATGTGACCTTAAGCTATGGTAAGCATGGCATCACTCATGATCTGCTCTTTACCCACTTTGGTTTATCTGGTCCTGCTGCTCTACGCATGTCCAGTTTTGTCAAAGGTGGCGAAATCCTTTCACTGGATGTCTTGCCTCAACTTTCTGAGGAGGACTTGACTGCATTTCTAGAAGAAAATCGGGAAAAATCTCTAAAAAATGCCTTAAAAACTTTGCTTCCAGAACGCTTGGCAGAATTTTTTGTGCAAGGCTATCCTGAAAAAGTCAAACAGTTGACTGAAAAAGAACGAGATCAACTTCTCCAGTCAATCAAAGGACTTAAAATTCCTGTTACTGGTAAAATGTCCTTAGCTAAATCCTTTGTTACCAAGGGTGGTGTCAGTCTCAAGGAAATCAATCCTAAAACTCTTGAAAGTAAGCTGGTCCATGGCCTCCACTTTGCTGGTGAGGTACTGGATATCAATGCTCATACGGGTGGCTTTAACATCACTTCTGCCCTCTGCACCGGCTGGGTGGCGGGATCAAACCCAATCTAAATATACATTACTAAACGGAACAATACGCCCAAAAAGAAAGGAACTACTTTGGAACATATTATCTTGCTAAGGGGAGTGACTCCTAATGGAAAAAATGCTATCCCTAAAATGTCTTATCTAGTAGATATCTTAACAGAAGCCGGTTTTCAACAAGTTCGAACCTATATTCAAAGTGGTAATATCATTCTTGAAAGTAACTTAGCCTTAGAAAAAATACGAGAACAGGTTCATACTCTAATAAAGAAAAAGATTGGAGCCGATCTCAAAATAATCATTAAGAATAAGGATATTTTTAAAAACATTATCCAAGAAAACCCTTTTAGAGAACACTATCTTTATGACCGTATACACGTGATTTTTTATCAAGAATCTATTCAAAGCCTCCCTTTAGACAAATTGAAAATTGATTACGGTGAAGAAGAAATTTGTATCGGTAACCACTGCCTTTACCTCTATCTCCCTAGAACTGCTAAACAAAAGAAACTCCATACCAACTATCTTGAAAAGCTTTTTAATGTAGATTTGACCATGCGAAAACTAAATGTGGTAGAAAAATTATTAAGCAAATAGTGCTTGAATTTAGTAAAAATCGGAAGAATGCTCCTCCGATTTTATTTTGTCTGAGTTTGGACATAATAGGCAATGACATCTGATGTGTATTGGGCTGTTCCAGGTCCAAATTTGTCAATGTTTTCTTTAAATTCTGGGTTGTAGACGTAGCCTTTACCGATATGACCGAATACCTCAATAGAGCAGTCAAATCCATAAGTACGAATAGCTTGCAAGAGTCTGGCTGCTTCTTCTTGGTTTTCAGACGCTGTTACAGGCAGTCCAGCTTGAAGATTTTGTGACAAGGCTCGAAAAACTTGGTTGAAGGCAGCCGTAGCTTCGTCTTCGTGACCTTTCTGGCGCTCGAGCGCTTGGTCCATGACTTCTTGTCCATATTTCTCTACCGCCTCTTGGTGGTATTTTTGATGGTCTTGGTAGTTAAATCCAGCAAATTTCTCTTGAATGCTCATTTCTCTTTCTCCTTTTTGTTCTTGAATGGTTTTTTGCAAGGTTGAAATCAAGGTATCCAGATGTTCCCTTTCTCGAGTCAAATAGTCCAACTGCCTAGTCAAATGAGGCAATAAATCTGTCCTTTCTTCCTTTAATAGCTCTGCTATCTTTTCTAAAGAAAAGCCTAGATATTTGTAATAAAGAATAACCTGAAGGCGTTCCAAATCCTCTTGACTGTAGATTCGATAACCGTTTTCTGACTTTAAAGGAACCAAGAGTCCTATCTTGTCGTAGTGGTGCAGGGTCTTGACAGAGACACCCGAAAGCTGCGCAGCTTCTTTTATATGGTACATAATTTCCTCCTTATACTCAATGAAAATCAAAGAGCAAACTAGGAAGCTAGCCGCGGGTTGCTCAAAGCACTGCTTTGAGGTTGTAGATAAGACTGACGAAGTCAGTCACATATATAATCCAAGGCGACGCTGACGTGGTTTGAATTTGATTTTCGAAGAGTATTACATTGATAGTATAACCCCTACCCTTAGGTCAGAGTCAAGCGTTTTTGCGAAATTTTTTTACTTTATCATAACATGAAAATGGTTTTCTTGACAGACCTTAGAAAACATGATAGGATAGTCAAGTCTATCAATCAAAAGAAAGGCTCATTTTGAGTACTTATGAGGCTATTTGCCAAGGGCAGTAGCTTTTTCTTTTGTAATACTAATTTTAGGAGTTTAACTATGTCTGAAAAATCGCAATGGGGTTCTAAACTAGGCTTCATCCTAGCATCTGCTGGTTCAGCCATCGGACTTGGTGCCGTTTGGAAATTCCCTTATATGACTGCTGCTAACGGTGGAGGAGGCTTTTTACTTGTCTTTCTCATTTCCACTATTTTAATCGGTTTCCCACTTTTGCTAGCTGAATTTGCACTCGGCCGAAGTGCTGGCGTTTCAGCAATCAAAACCTTTGGAAAACTTGGTAAGAATAGTAAATACAACTTTATCGGTTGGATTGGTGCCTTTGCCCTTTTTATCCTCTTATCTTTCTACAGTGTTATCGGGGGATGGATTCTGGTTTATCTGGGTATTGAGTTCGTGAAATTGTTCCAGCTTGCTGGGACGAGTGATTATGCTCAGTTATTTACTTCAATCATTTCAAATCCAGCCATTGCCCTTGGAGCTCAAGCAGCCTTTATCCTATTGAATATCTTCATTGTATCACGTGGGGTTCAAAAAGGGATTGAAAGAGCTTCGAAGGTTATGATGCCTCTGCTCTTTATCATCTTTGTCGTCATCATCGGTCGTTCTCTCAGTTTGCCAAATGCCATGGAAGGGGTTCTTTACTTCCTCAAACCAGACTTTTCAAAACTGACCAGCGCTGGTCTCCTATATGCTCTGGGACAATCTTTCTTTGCCCTCTCACTAGGGGTTACAGCCATGCTGACCTACGCGTCCTACTTGGACAAGAAAACCAATCTGGTCCAGTCAGGGATTTCCATCGTAGCCATGAACATCTCGGTATCCATCATGGCAGGACTAGCCATTTTCCCAGCCATGTCAGCCTTCAATATCCAGTCTGAAGGGGGACCAAGCCTGCTCTTTATCGTCTTGCCTCAACTCTTTGACAAGATGCCTTTTGGAACCATTTTCTACATCCTTTTCCTCTTGCTCTTCCTCTTTGCGACGGTCACTTCTTCTGTCGTGATGTTGGAAATTAATGTGGGCAATATCACCAATCAGGACAACAGTCAGCGTGCCAAGTGGAGCACCATTTTAGGAATCTTGACCTTTGTCTTTGGAATTCCTTCAGCCCTATCTTACGGTGTTATGGCAGATGTTCACATCTTTGGGAAGACCTTCTTTGACGCTATGGATTTCTTGGTTTCCAATCTCCTCATGCCATTTGGAGCCCTCTGCCTTTCTCTCTTTACAGGCTATATCTTCAAAAAGGCTCTTGCTATGGAGGAACTCCATCTTGATGAACGAGCATGGAAACAAGGACTTTTCCAAGTCTGGCTCTTCCTTCTTCGTTTTATAATTCCAATTATCATCATCGTGGTCTTCATCGCCCAATTTATGTAATCAAAAAGGACTTGAGTAATAAACTCAGGTCCTTTATTTGTTATGGATGACTAACAATCAATTCCAAGCCTTGTCCTTCTAGGGTCCAAGCTTCAACATCACTTGGTAGGATAAAGTGGCTACCTTTTTGGATTGGATAGTTTTTCCCGTCAACAGTTAGTTGACCTTGACCAGCCAAGACACTGAACAAGCTGTAGTCAGCTGTCTTTTCAAAGTCAACTTTCCCATTAATTTCCCACTTGTAAACTGCAAAGAAATCATTAGAGACAAGTAAAGTTGAACGCAAATCATCTGCTTTAACAGTTACAGGACGGCTATTAGCAGGCTCGCCAATATTCAAAACATCGATAGATTTTTCAAGGTGAAGTTCACGCAAGTTGCCATTATCATCCTTACGGTCAAAGTCATAGACACGGTAAGTGGTATCGCTAGACTGCTGGGTTTCAAGAATCAAGATGCCCGCACCGATAGCGTGCATAGTCCCACTTGGTACATAGAAGAAATCTCCGGCCTTAACAGGCACTTTTGTCAGCAAGTCCTCCCAGTTTTTATCCTCGATTTGCTGGCGGAGTTCTTCTTTTGACTTAGCATTGTGACCGTAGATAATCTCTGAACCTTCATCCGCTGCGATAATGTACCAGCATTCTGTTTTTCCAAGTTCGCCTTCATGCTCCAGTCCATAAGCATCATCTGGGTGAACTTGGACGCTGAGCCAGTCGTTGGCATCCAGAATCTTAGTCAAAAGCGGAAATACAGGTTCTGGACGATTGCCAAACAATTCACGGTGTTCTGCATACAAAGTAGCTAGGTCTGTTCCCTCGTAACGACCATTGGAAACTTTAGAGACTCCATTTGGATGAGCTGAGATGGCCCAGTATTCTCCGATTTTTTCACTTGGGATGTCGTAGCCAAACTCATCACGTAGCTTGGTTCCACCCCAGATTTTTTCTTGCATAACTGATTGTAAAAATAATGGTTCTGACATCTTATTCTCCTGTCTGATTTTTCTCCCCTCATTATAGCAAAAAAAGAGTTCCAGTTGAACTCTTTTTCACATCTTATAAAGTAGAGAGAAGATTTTATAAAAATAGTGAACAAATGTGCTCTACTCAATGCTTGCACCATTGCTGGCAATGACATCCTTGTACCAGTAGAAGGATTTCTTCTTGCTACGTTTGAGGCTTCCATGACCAGCATTATCTCGATCTACATAGATAAAGCCATAGCGCTTGTTCATTTCGCCTGTTCCAGCTGAAACCAGATCGATACAGCCCCAAGTCGTATAACCAAGCAAGTCAACGCCATCTTGGTAAATGGCATCTCGTATGGCCTTGATATGAGCCTCTAAGTAAGCAATCCGATAGTCATCTGCTACATGACCATTCTCATCCGGTGTATCCATAGCACCTAGACCGTTTTCCACGATGAACATTGGCTTTTGGTAACGATCCCAGATAGCATTGAGGGTGATACGAAGACCAAGTGGGTCAATCTGCCATCCCCATTCTGAGGATTCAAGATAAGGATTTTTGAGAGAGGCAAAGATATTTCCAGCAGTTAATTCTTTAACTTCTGGATCACCTGAGGCTACTAGACTTGCATAGTAAGAGAAGGAAACAAAGTCAACAGTATTGTCCTTCAACAACTCTAAATCTTCTGCAGTCATTTGAATCTCGATTCGCTCACGCTCCCACTGCTTCTTGGCGTAGTTTGGGTATTCCCCACGCGCTTGAACATCAATGAAGAAGTAACTCTTGCGGTCTTCCTCCATGGCTGCCCAGTAGTCTCTTGGATGGGCTGTGTTAGGATAGTATTGCCCTGCAGCCAACATACATCCCACCTTATTTTCTGGGTCAATTTCGTGGGCAATCTTTGTCGCAAGAGCTGAAGCTACCAACTCATAGTGTGCAGCCTGATATTTAACCAGTTCTTGATTTTCTCCTTCTTCAAAACAGAGCCCAGCTCCCATAAAGGGGGCATGGAGAATCATGTTGATTTCGTTGAAGGTAAGCCAATATTTGACCAAACCCTTATAGCGGGTAAAGAGTGTGCGACAAAGTTTTTCATAGAAGTCTAACATCCGACGATTGCGCCAACCACCGTACTCTGTAATCAAGTGCATAGGACAGTCGAAATGAGTGATAGTCACCAGAGGTTGGATACCATACTTGTGGCACTCCTTAAATAAATCCTCATAAAAGGCTAGACCAGCTTCATTTGGCACTGTTTCGTCGCCCTTAGGAAAAATCCGAGTCCAAGCAATGGATAGACGATAAGTCTTAAAGCCCATTTCCGCAAAAAGGGCAATATCTTCCTTGTAATGATGGTACATATCAATAGCTTGCTTGGCTGGGTAAAAATAGCCCTCCTCAAACGAAAACATCTTTTTCCGACCTGTGATAATGGCTTCACGATCTGGACCGATGGGGACGACATCCACATTCGCCAATCCACGACCTTCTAAATTATAAGCACCCTCACACTGGTTGGCAGCTGTCGCTCCGCCCCACAAGAAACCATCCGGAAAAGTCAGTTTTTCGGTCATAACTCTACTCACTTTCTTATTTGCTTGTTCATTTACTTATATTATAACTTATTCTGTAAACCTTTTCTTATAAAATACTGTGACATACTGATACTATTCTACTATTTAAGTTTATCAGATTGTTTTTTAAAAAATTATCCTCTAGAAAAAGTAAATAGCCTCCCCTGAAACAAAAAAGAAGACTGAAAACTAGTCTCCTCTGTTCCTTTTAAATCAAAGCTGTAATAACCGTCACTAGGCCAAAAATAATACCTGGTGCATTAGCTGCTGCAAGGGGGATATCTCTTTCTTTTTTGAAAAGACCGTAGTAAACCCAGAGACTACAGTTGATGGCAGCAACCAAGGGCTGGATGAAATTTCCTTTTTGACCAGCCAGATTGTTCATGATTTGTGGGAAGTAAGACACATACATCATAACAGACATAAAGGTCGCTACCCAACCTAAAATTTTCATTTGTTTTTCAGACATTTTCAAAACCTCTTTCATTTTTACTGAATCTTATTTTAAAATATTCTTTCAAAACAATCAAGTCTTTAAAACTTTTGTTATAAAGATATAAACTATCACAATCTTGTTATAAGAAAGAGGGAACAGAAAAAAGACCGAATTGCTCCGTTCTGTTTACTCAATCAAATATTAGAAAATGAATACTCCTTTTCAATGAATCGATTGATTGATGGTAAATAAGCCGTTAGAAATTATTGACAGTATCGAAATTTTCTAGTAAAATGAATTTTGTTAATACCTAAATGGTGTGTAGTTTTCTATCAACATAGTCAGGAGAAAAGGAACTTATGCTAAAAAAATTTAATGAATTGTCACTGAAAGATAAGGCTTATCTAATTGGCGGTTTGAGCTTATTAGTCATTGTGATCTCATTTGGTCTACTCAATCGTCAAACAGTAACTGTCAGTCTTGTCTTTACACAACTATCTGCTCCCTTGATTTTGGTGATTTTTACTTGTCTAGTAATCGGGATCATTGCTGGTAGTGCTATTGGTATTAGCTATCACCATAACAAGACTCAAGATCTGAGAAGCCGCATTGCTGAAGCAGAAGCGACTATCAATATAAAAGACAGGGAGCTTGTCCAGTACGAGGAACAGGTGCAACAATTAAAACAGGAAGCCAAACAATAAGTGTAGAAATCATAACCACCCGTGAAAACGGGTGGTTTTTTGTCTCGCACCTAACGGAGCGAGACGGACTGAAAGTCGCATAAATACAAAAAAGATCGAATTGCTCCGATCTTTTTAAGTTTCACTCCAAGAATGTTTAGATAAAAAATTTGATAATAGAATTACCTACTTCATACGATAAAAATCAATCACTAGACCAGCAGGCCCTTTAACTAATAAGGACTCTGTTCCCCAATCGGTTACAGTTGGTCCGTTTAAAACCTGGATACCAAGTTCTTTCAACCGTTGGTAATTCTGGTCTACATCCTCAACCTCGATATGAAGAATGATTCCTGACTGAAAATCTTCCAAAGGAATCAAATGATTTTGGGACAACATCAGACAGTGACTGCCAATCGTAAACTGAGCAAAACTGTCATCAACATAATCGGGCTTTTTATCCAAAATACGCTCCAAGTCAGCACAGACTTGGGGAACATCTGAAACGATAATATCTAATTGATTTAAATCCATTTACTATCCTCCAGAAAAAGACCGGATTGCTCCGATCTTTTTAAGTTTCTCTCTATGAAAATCAAAGAATAAACAAGGTTAAACCAAGTTTGATGGCAAATCTTTGCTCATCAAACTACGAAAAATCCTTTGGGACTTTTTCTAGGCTCCACACTAGATTCCATCATTGAAATTTATGGTTTCAATGATGGAATCGTCGGCAGTAATCTAATAAAGAAGTCTATAAATTTATCTTTGATTTTCGACGAGAGAAATTATTTAATTGCGCGTGATTGCAATCCTTCTTCTTCCAAGAAGAGGCGGAATGGTACGAGTTCTTCTGCTTCGTATTTTTCCTTGAAGTCTTTGATTGCTTCTTCTGAGTGAAGTTTTGGATCCAATTCAAGTACTTCTACTGGAAGTGGACGGTGTGGAGTGATGCGAGCATCGATCACAACAGTTTTACCTTCTTTGTTGAGTTTAACAGCTTCTGCAACAACTGCATCGATGTCTTCGATACGGTCAACTGTAAATCCTACAGCACCTTGAGCTTCAGCGATTTTCGCATAGTCAGCATTAGGGAAGTCACAACCAAACAAGTGTTTGTTTGTGTCTTCGTATTTGTCCTTGATGAAGGCATATTTACCATTTGAGAAGACAACGTTGATAACTGGAAGGTCGTATTGAACGTTTGTGATAACGTCTGGGTAGCACATGTTGAATGCACCGTCACCCATGATGTTCCATACTTGGCGATCTGGATTGTCTTTCTTAGCAGCGATACCACCAGGAAGGGCAATACCCATTGTCGCAAAGAGTGGAGATGTACGCCACATGTTCTTAGGTGTCATGTGAAGGTGACGAGTAGATGTTTGAGTAGTGTCACCTACGTCGATTGAGTAGATAGCGTCTTGATCAGCATGTTTGTTGATTGCATTGTAAACTTGATACAATTGCAATTCACCCTCAGTTTTACCTTCGATTTTGTTCATGTAATCACGCCAGTTTTGGTTGTTCTTAACGTTTGCACGCCACCATGGAGTAGATTCAACTGGGTTCACTTTGTCAAGGATAGCTTTAGCTGCTTGACCTGCATCACCAAGGATTGAAGCGTCTAGGGCATGACGTTTACCAAGTTTGTAAGGGTCGATATCCACTTGGATGAATTTTTCAGTGTTCTTGAATGCTTCGTAAACTTCAGCAAATGGGAAGTTTGAACCAAGGAAAAGAACTGTGTCTGCTTCAAAGACCACTTCGTTGGCTGGTTTCCAACCAACACGGTAAGCAGAACCTGTCAAACCTTCATAGTTCCATTCAAAGGCTTCAAAGTTTTTACCAGTTGTGATGATTGGTGCTTTGATTTTACGTGACAATTCAGTAATCACTTCACCAGCTTTAACACCACCATAACCAGCATAGATAACTGGACGTTCAGCATTGTTCAAGATTTCAACAGCTTTGTCGATTTCAACTTCGTTCAAAGCAGGAGCGATGAATGAACGCTCGTATGAACCTGATCCATAGTATGAATTTTCGTCGATTTCTTGGAAACCGAAGTTTACTGGGATTTCAACAACGGCTGGACCTTTTTTAGAAACTGCAGCACGGCAAGCTTCGTCGATTACTTTTGGTAATTGCTCAGCGTAAGCTACACGTTTGTTGTATACAGCGATACCGTTGTACATTGGGTTTTGGTTCAATTCTTGGAAAGCATCCATGTTCAATTCGTTTACTGGACGTGATCCAAGGATTGCTAGGAATGGAGTGTTATCCATAGCTGCATCGTAAACACCGTTAATCAAGTGAGTCGCACCTGGACCACCTGAACCAACTGCAACCCCGATTGAGCCGCCGAATTTAGCTTGCATAACCGCTGCAAGAGCACCTGTTTCTTCGTGGCGAACTTGCAAGAAGCGGATGTCTTTGTCTTCAGCCAAAGCATCCATCAATGAGCTGAGTGTTCCTGATGGGATACCGTAGATAGTGTCTACGCCCCATGTTTTCAATACATTAAGCATTGCTGCAGATGCAGTAATTTTCCCTTGAGTCATAATGATAACTCTCCTTCAAATATTTTTAAATCTACTAAAAAAGGTTTCATATAGTTTTTGAAAACGTTTCAGTAAATTTTTACAATACTAATTTATCACATTTATTTTGACTTTACTAAGAATCTGCTCAGAAGTTTCTATTCTCTATTGCAGTACAGTTTGAAAACGTTTTTAGTTTCTGTTTTATAATACTCAATGAAAATCACAGAGCAAACTAGGAAGCTAGCCGCAGGTTGCTCAAAACACAGCTTTGAGGTTGCAGACAAAGCTGACGTGGTTTGAAGAGATTTTTGAAGAGTATAAAAAGCGAGCAAGCCCGCTTTTAATCTATTTTACTAAAGTTTAGTAAGAGTGAACTAGTCAGAACGGATACAGAACTAAAAGCCATGGCTAGGCCTGCCAGTTCTGGATTGAGGGCCAGTCCAACACCAGAAAAGACTCCTGCTGCAATCGGAATTCCGGCGACATTGTAGATAAAGGCCCAGAAAAGATTGAGCAGAATTCGATTAAAGGTTTTCTTACTCATGTCAAAGGCACGAACCACGCCTAGGAGGTTATTGGTTGTCAACACTAAATCTGCTGACTCGATAGCGATATCCGTTCCAGCTCCCATAGCAATCCCCACATCTGCTACACTGAGGGCAGGAGCATCATTGATGCCATCACCAACAAAGGCTACTTTGCCAGCCACTTGTAGCTTATGGATTTCATGGGCTTTTTCTTCTGGTAAGACGCCTGCAATAACCTCTTCGATTCCAATCTGATCTGCAATAGCACGCGCCACACCTGCATTGTCTCCTGTCAGCATGACTGTTTTAAGACCACGTTTTTTCAGCTGACTGATGGCAAGCTTGGCATTTTCCTTAGGAATATCTTGCAGAGCAAGCAAGCCTTTGATTTCATTGTCAACAGCCAAGAACACAACTGTCTTAGCTTCTTTTTCTAGTTGTTCTAGTTTTTCTTGATAAATGCTAGAAATATCCATGCCATCCAGCATTTTAGCATTTCCAAGCAAAACTTGTTTTCCATTGATTTGCCCTGAAACACCTTTTCCGTGCAAGGCTTGGAAATTTTCAACAGTGTGAAACTCAAGTCCAGCTTCACTCGCTCGTTTCACAACGGCTTCAGCCAGTGGGTGTTGAGAAGCTTCTTCCAAGGAAGCTGCCAATCCAAGCACTTCTACTTCGTCGCCGATGATATCTGTGACCACAGGTTTCCCTTCAGTCAAAGTCCCGGTCTTATCAAAGACGATAGTTTGAACTTTCTGGATTTCCTGTAGAACCGTTCCATTTTTGAGGAGAACTCCCATCTTGGCACTGCGTCCTGTCCCCACCATAAGGGCTGTTGGTGTTGCAAGTCCCAAGGCACAAGGGCAGGCAATAATCAGAACTGCTACTCCATAGAGAAGCGAAGACACAAAGCTAGCTCCAAGCACGACTACACTATCCCTGAGCAAGACGAACCAAACCCAAAAGGTCACAATCCCTAAAATGACAACTGCTGGGACAAAAATCCCTGAAATCTTATCCGTCAAGTCCTGAATCGGCGCACGACTGGTTTGAGCTTTCTTCACAAAATCCACAATCTGAGCCAAAACAGTCTCTGAACCAACTTTTTCTGCTCTAAAAACAAGTGTTCCACTATTATTGATGGTTGAACCAATGACGGTATCTCCAACTGTCTTGTCCACAGGCAGACTCTCACCTGTCACCATAGACTCATCAATACTAGAGATACCTTCTACTACAACACCATCAACAGCAATCTTTTCACCGGGACGCACTCGAATCAGGTCACCTACCTTGACTTGGTCCAAGGGGACTTGAACATAGTTATCCTCACGCAAGACTTCTGCAGTTTTAGCCTGCAAGTCAAGTAATTTCTCCACAGCTTGGGAAGTATTTTTACGCATTTTCTCCTCAAAAACGGCTCCCATAAGAACGAAGAAGAAGATAAAGGCAGCACTTTCAAAGTAAACGGGGAGGCCAGCGAAGAGGGCAACTAAGCTATAGAAATAGGCCACTAGGGTTCCCAGAGCAACCAAGGTATCCATGTTGGCATTGTGCTTTTTAAAACTAGCCCAAGCACTTTGGATATAAGGACCACCTGCTACTAGCATAATCGGTGTTGTGGCTAAAAAGGTGCCCCAACGCATGACTTGGTGACTAATTCCTCCTGTCGACATCCCAATCATGAGGATCACAAGAGGCACAGTAAAGATACTAGTAATCCAAAAACGCTGTAAAAGTGATAAAGATTTTCGAGTCTTCTCAACAACTGTATAACTTCCCTTTTGCATCTTCATACCACAAGAAAATTCATGTTGACCTAATTCTTGAGGTGTAAAACGAATGACTTTCTCCTCATCTACGCCGATTGGTTCCAAGATGCCTTCTTCTTCAAACAGAATTTCCTTGTAACAGTTTGAAGGAGTAGCACGATGAAAGGTGATCTCAGCAGGAACTCCTTTTTGCAGTTGAATGTGGGCTGGATGGTAGCCTTTGTCTGCCGTGATACGGATTTTTTGAACACCATTTTCAAGACTTGCTTTTACAATTTCAGTCATATCATTCTCCTATTCTACAATCATCTTGCCGTGCATCATATTCATGCCACAAGAGAAAGCATACTCTCCAGCCTGCTCAGGCGTGATTTCCACTACATACTCTTCCCCCATTGGCAGGTCCGCATGTACACCAAAATCTGGAAAAACAATTTGGTCCAGACAGGGTGAAGGGTCCTTACGGTCAAAGACAATACGGGCTGGCACTGATTTCTTGAGGATAATCAACTCAGGCGTATATCCCCCCATGACCTCCACTCGAATCTCTTGGTAGCCCTTTTTTTGCTGGGCCTTTTGTCCAGACTTTTCAGGCTTTTTGAAAAACCAAAACAAGATAAACGCGATAAGGGCAATACAAATAATGGTTACAATACTATTTAACATGACGTCTCCTTTACATACAATTACATCTTACTTCTCTCACAGCGTTTGATTTCTTCTCAGAAATCACAGCTTCCAAGTCTTCCAAGTCAGCCTGAGTAAAATCACATTCAGTAATCAAATCAGCCAACAAATTCTTAATCCTACGGGAACAAACCTTGTCCTTGATATCTTGGACAAGTAAATCCCGACTTTGGTCCAAAGTTAAAAGGGCTGAATAGACAAAGAACTTGCCTTCTTTTTTCCTTGTCAGACACTCTTTCTCAACCAAACGAGCCAAAAGAGTTTGAATGGTTGACTTGGACCAGTCGAACCGCTCCGCCAGAACCCTAATCAAATCCGTACTGGTCTGTTCCCCCTGCATCCAAATAATCTTCATAACTTGCCATTCTGCATCTGAAATCTGCATTAGAATACCTCCGAAATCTACATTTGTCGATTACATTAAATAGTATACTCTCAAAATCTACAATTGTCAATTATAAAATCAATCTTTTCTTTGAAAAATTGAATTTTAACAATTTGATAAAGGATTTTCAGTCAAATCTTACTATATAAACTATAAAAATATGCTATACTAAAGAAAAAAGAAAACAACCACTAGGGGTGCGTAAAGCTGAGATTAACAACTGTTAGACCCTTTAACTCAATCTAGGTAATGCTAGCTGATGGAAGTGGAAGTGATAATGGGGACTAGCAGTCTTCTATTGCCTTTCTAAAACAGACTAGCTTGTTCTTAAGAATACAAACTTCAGTTGGTTGGGAGGTTTTAGATGACTTATTTACCCGTTGCTTTGACCATTGCAGGGACTGACCCTAGTGGTGGTGCTGGCATTATGGCTGACTTAAAGTCGTTCCAAGCTAGAGATGTCTATGGAATGGCCGTTGTGACCAGTCTTGTCGCTCAAAATACCAGAGGTGTTCAATTAATCGAGCACGTTTCTCCTCAAATGTTGAAAGCCCAATTGGAGAGTGTCTTTTCGGATATTCCACCTCAGGCTGTAAAAACTGGAATGTTGGCAACTACTGAAATCATGGAAATCATCCAGCCCTATCTTAAAAAGCTGGACTGTCCCTACGTCCTTGACCCTGTTATGGTCGCTACGAGCGGAGACACCCTGATTGATACCAGTGCCAGAAGCTACCTAAAAACAAATCTGCTTCCCCTTGCAACCATTATCACTCCGAATCTTCCTGAGGCAGAAGAGATTGTTGGTTTTTCAATCCACGATCCTGAAGACATGCAGCGTGCTGGTCGCCTGATTTTAAAAGAATTTGGTCCTCAGTCGGTGGTCATCAAAGGTGGCCATCTCGAAGGCGGTGCTAAGGATTTCCTCTTTACCAAGGATGACCAATTTATCTGGGAAAGTCCACGAATTCAAACCTGTCATACACATGGTACTGGATGTACCTTTGCTGCAGTGATTACTGCTGAACTAGCCAAGGGGAAAACCCTCTATCAAGCAGTCGATAAAGCCAAGGCCTTTATCACGAAAGCCATCCAAGACGCCCCTCAACTCGGTCATGGTTCTGGTCCAGTCAACCATACAAGTTTTAAAGATTAAAAAAACTCTCTAGTTCCCACTTTAAGGGAATTAGAGAGTTTTTATACTTCTTCAAACTAGGTCAGCTTTATCTGCAAGCTCAAAGCTGTGCTTTGAGCAACCTGCGGCTAGCTTCCTAGTTTACTCTTTGATTTTCATTGAGTATTAATTAGAAAATAATGTCATCCAACTTTGTCAAAAAGGCTTGCGTTTTTGCCTCTATATCTTCTGCCTGCATCAAATCACGCACTACGGCTACACCAGCTATACCCGTGCCGATAAGTTGGCCAATATTCTCTGATGTCAAGCCGCCAATAGCAACTACTGGAATAGCGACCCTTTGGCAAATTGTTTTCAAAGTTGAAATCAGGGTGATAGGCGCATTTTCCTTGGTGGTTGTTGGGAAAATGGCTCCTGTTCCCAAGTAATCGGCACCTCCTTCTTCTGCCTCAAGGGCTCTTTTTACAGTTTTAGCTGTGACACCGAGGATTTTTTCAGGGCCCAAGACTTGTCTGGCAACCGAAACTGGTAGCTCATCGTCTCCGATATGCAGACCTGCAGCATCGACTGCAAGACAGACATCCAAACGATCATCTATGATCAAGGGTACCTGATAGGCATCTGTTATTTCCTTGACTTGTTTTGCCAGTTGATAGTATTGATTAGTTGTGAGATTTTTTTCTCGTAATTGGACTATGGTAACCCCTGAACGGCAAGCCGTCTCAACCTTTTCAAGAAAACTTTCCAAGGAATCTTGGTAGCGATTGGTTACCAGATACAGTCTAAGCGCCTCTCTATTCATAAACATCTCCTTTGATAGCATCTAGCCAGTTTTCATCTCTTTTGAGGAGCGAAAGCTGATTGAGTACTTGGTAACGAAAATCTTCCAATCCCATTCCTTGAACAACTATTTTCTCAGCAGAGATATTGAGATAAGAAACCGCTAGGCAAGAAGCTTCAAAGCCAGTCTTTCCTTGGCTGAGAAAAACGGCTGTCAAGGCTCCAACTAAGTCTCCTGTCCCTGTTATCCAGTCTAATTCTGCACAGCCATTTCCCAGTACAGCGACCTGATTCTTCGAAACGATGAGGTCCTTAGGACCAGTAACTAAGAATGACATACCAGGATAGGTCTGACACCAGTCTTTCAAGACTTGAAGCAAATCCTCAGTTTCTTGATCTTTAGCACTCGCATCGACCCCAACCCCGTGGTGTTTTAAGCCAACAAGACTTCGGATTTCCGACATGTTTCCTTTAAGGACCGTAGGGCTATAGTCTAAAAGGTCTTTAACTAAGCTCTTACGAATGACTGAAGCCGTTACGCCAACCGCATCTACTACCATTGGAAGAGAAACTTGAGCTGCATAAGAAGCTGCTATACGGATTGCTTTTTCCTTCCCAGCTGAGAAGTGCCCCAAATTGATGAAGAGTGCCTGGCTTTGCTTAGTAAAATCAAGAACCTCACGGGGATCATCTGCCATAACTGGTTTACACCCCAGAGCCAAAATCCCATTTGCTAGCATCTCACAAGAAATCTCATTGGTAATACAGTGAATTAGGGAACTAGAGCCTATAGGAAAGGGATTTGTAAATGCCTGCATCAGTCTATCCTTTCATCAAAGAAATATCCCTGCACTTTTTTAAAGAATCCCTGCTTGATTAAAAATCGAAAGGCAATAAAGGAAATCGCTGTACCAATCAAGGTTGCTCCGAAAAATCGAGGAGTATAGATAAACCAGCTAAGCTTTGCAGCTGATCCTGTAAAGAGTACCATAACAGGATAGGAAACAATAGAACCAATAATACCTGTTCCCAAAATTTCTCCTAGAGCGGAATAATGAAATTTTCGACCATACTTATAAAAGAGACCTGCTAGAAGGGCTCCAAAAGTTGCTCCTGTGAGAGCTAAAGGCGGAATCCCTTGAGTCGTCATACGGATAAAGGCTGTCACTGTAGCCATAGCCAAGGCATAAACAGGTCCCATCATGATTCCTGCTAGAATATTGACTACACTGGACATCGGTGCCATTCCCTCAATCCGAAAGATAGGCGTAAGAACTACATCAAGGGCAATCATCATAGATAAAATGGTTAATTTGTGAACTTGCAATTGGTTCTTTCTCATATTTCTATTCTTCTCCTTTTTCTAAAGAGTGTAAATCACTCTTCCATGTCTGGTGTTGGTAGGCCATTTCCCAAAACTTGGCTTCCATGTGAACACTAATGTGGAAGGCATCTAGCATTTTTTTCCTGTCTGTCTCATCACTTTCTCGATAGAGTTGATTAACCAGCGCTCCCTCCTCTCTGATCTGTTGCTCTAACTCATCCGTAATATAAGTTTCAATCCATTGTTGGTAGAGAGGATTTGGTGATGGTTTAAGATTAAGTGATTTGCCTATATCATGATATAGCCAAGGACAAGGCAGCAAACTTGCAAAGGCAATGCCTAAGTTTGGCTCTGCAAATTGACGATAAATATGAGAGATATAATGATAGCAGGTGGGAGCGATTGGATGTTGCTCCATTTCCTGATCGCTGATTTCCAATTCCTTGAAAAATTGTTGGCGGATAAATAACTCACCCTCCACTAGACTCTGAGCATTTTGTTTCAAGAGTCTTTTCATCTCTTGGTTTGAAGTCTTATCAGCCAAAAGGTGATAGATTTCTGAGAAGGCCTTCAGATAGTAGGCATCCTGAATCAAGTAATAGCGGAAAATAGCAGGTTCTAAATTCCCCTCTTGCAACTGTAAAATAAAGGGATGATGAAAAGAAGCCTGCCAAGCTTCCTTGGATAATTCCATCGCAATATCTGTAAATTCCATAATAACTCCTTTATAAAAATAGACTGGTTTGAAGCAATAAAAAGAAAAGCAGGTAGATGAATATTGTCCTTTGAGGAATATAAAAAGTCCGATATCTATTCTCCACCTGTGCATGTTCATCATATCCATGCGCCGACAGGGCTCTCAGGTAAAGATGGCGCCATCTAAAGACCGTCATCAAAACCTTACTGTAAATCAAGGGCGACCAAAAATGTAGTTCTTGACCGCGTAATAGGCAAGCTTCCTTGAGGGACTTGATTTCTTGCTGAATAAGGGGAAAGGAATTGAATACCACAATTAATGCATAAGCCCAAGACCGCGTTAACCCCTTTTGAGCCAAGTACAAAAGAAGCTCTTTTAGGGAAATAGAGGAAACAAAGACAAGACCAATACAAACGGTCACAAAGGCCCTCGTTCCAAGCATGACTGCCTGCGAAGCATCTCCGTGTAACTGAACTGCCCAGTAGTTGGCCAAAGATGGCAAAATGGCAAGTAGAATCATCCAAGCCAACATCTTAAATCGACGGTAATAGAGCATAAAGAGAATACAAAATGCAACTACTGAGAGATTAAGAGCAATCGAAGGAATAAAAGATGTTTCCAAGGATAAAATCAGCAAGAAGAGACTGATAATCGGTGTCTGGGTTGCTACTTTGACCATACTATCTCACCTCCCTTTGAGCATTGCTACTCTGAGATGTGAGTGGTTTGGTAATTGTCACTTCTTTCACATGACTGAGTCCCTGACTAGTCATCTCAATCCAATAATCAACCACAGAGATCAAGGGATCTAAACGATGGCTAATGACCAGAAAACTTCTTCCTTGATTTCTCTCCTCCACAATCCACTGACAAAAATAATGGCAAGCTCTATCATCCAAACCTGCAAAAGGTTCATCTAGCAAGATCACAGAAGCCTTGCTAGTCAAGATGGTCAAGAGCTGAAGAATCTTTTGCTGGCCACCACTTAATTGATAGGGGCTCTTATCGAGTGCCTGCTCCAAATCAAAATATCGTAAAGCTTGGAAAATTCGCTGATTTCTTTCAGAATCAGGTCCATCTAATTGAAGTTCCTCTCGCAGACTGACTCGGATAAACTGCTTCTCAGCCTCCTGAACAACACCCGTCAAGTCACGATACAGGCTCTTTTTCTTTTTGAGAACCGAACCCTTCCAAGTAATGCACCCCTTATACTTTTGAAATTGAAGAATAGACCGAAAGAGGGTTGATTTCCCGACACCATTGTCACCCAGGATACAGGAAATCCCTTGGTAAAATGTAAAATCAGCAATCGAAAAGAGGGAGCGCTTATCCAGCTCACAAGTCGTTCGGTCCATATGGAATAGTTCTGGGCTAGAAGCAACTTCCTTTGAAACAGCCTGTGTCATCTCAGAGGTAGGGATTTGAAACACTTCCCTTAGTTGTCCATCTCTTAGCTCCACCATATAGTCGATATAGGCTTCATAATCAGATAAATCATGGTCGCACAGGATGACTGCCTTCCCATTAGAGGCTAACTCTTTTAGAATCTCCAATATCTCTATCCTACTCTTGCGGTCAATGGAAGCAAAAGGCTCATCCAAGAGATAGACCCTAGGATTCATAGCAAAGAGAACAGCCAAAGCAGCCTTTTGCTTTTCCCCACCTGATAAGTGATGAATTGGACGGTGCAAGATTTTCTCACAGCGACATTGTCGAACCACCTCTGCTATTTTAGAATCAATTTCCTGAACGGGATGCCCAATATTCTCCAAGGTAAAAATCAGCTCCTCAAACAAGTTCTCCATGGTAAATTGATGATTGGGATTTTGAAAGAGAATCCCAACTGTCTGGACACGTTCGACGATAGAAAGCTGACTGACCTCACTCCCATCTATCAAAACTTGACCGCTATAGGGAAGAGAACTGACTTGGGCGATCATTTGAAAGAGGCTAGATTTTCCTGAACCACTGCTTCCAACTAACAAGGTAAAGGCTTGCGCATGAAAAGTAAAATCAATCGGCTCAGAGAAGATTGGGGACTGAATCACTCGTAGTTCCAGCCCCATCTATGCCTTGCCCCCAGTTGCAAACTGATGATAAAGTTTGACAATGGCACGAACCAAGATAGTACAGAAGAAAAAGACAGAAATAAAGCGCACCACAAACAAGGAAAGCACAAAAGGAAGGGAGAAGGCGTAGTAACCTAACTTAATGTATTCATAGACAAAGCTAACAAGCGTAATCCCAATACTATTAGCAGTTAGAGAGAGCCAACTTTCATAGCGATTCTTGGTTACGATAAAACCAAGTTCACTTCCCAAACCTTGAACCAAGCCAGACAAAAGGGCACCTAGACCGAATTGGCTACCATAAAGAACTTCAGCAAGCGCAGCTAGCACTTCTCCAATCGTTGCACTTCCCACTCTTGGAACAAAGATTGCAGCAATGGGCGCAGCCATACACCAGAGACCAAAGAGGATTTCATTGGCAAAGGCCTGTAAACCAAGAGGTGCTAAAATCAGGGTGAGGATATCAAACAGATAGCCTGAACCCACAAAAACGCCACCAAAAAAGATAGACAAGAAAGCAAGTAAGATAACATCTTTTAATTGCCATTTTTTCAACATAAAAAACTCCTTTTTTTAAAGAAAAGTGGGGCATTCAAGGTGAGCTACCTAAATGCTTTGTATCATCTTCATCCAGTTTCGTAAAAGAAAAAACTCTAATTACAGATAGGAATTAGAGTTCAGCTTACAAGATTAGACGGTTAGTTTCTATAAATACAAAACCATTTCACATTTCCCTTCGCCAGTCTTAACTGTATCAGGTTCAATGGGTATCATCTCAGCCTAAAGCACCCCAAATGTCTTTATTATTTAATTATATAAATATTATAACAAACGATTTTTTTCAGTTCAAGAAATTGAACTGAGAAATAAGCTAGGCCAATCTATTGTAGTAAAATCACTAAGTAAACCATATAAACAGCCTATTCACTTATGAAGGATAACAACCCAACTTATCGAGTGAGAGAATCCTATTGACTTAAAATACAAGAATAAAAAAGTTAAAATTGTTCATTCATTTCTCGAACAATTTTTTCTATATTTTTTGCATACGATATTGCTGAAATGATTGAAACACCGTCAACATTGGTCTTCATAATGTCTTTAATATGTTGCGTCTGTATCCCACCAATTGCAACTAAGGGCATTTGTGGCAATAGTTTTCTCATCAATTTAAGACCTACATAACCTATAGCACCACCAGCATCATCCTTTGACTGGGTATCAAATACAGGACCAACACCAACATAATCTACATATTCAACTTTTGATTGTTGAAATTCTTCCTCGTTTTTTATAGAAAGACCAATTATTTTATCTGGCATCAATTTTCTAATTTCATCAACTCCAAGGTCATCCTGTCCTACATGTACGCCATCAGCATCTATTTCCAATGCTAACTCAATATCATCATTAACAATAAACGGAACATTGTATTTTTTACAAAGAGCCTGTAGTTTTATTGCTAATTCGACTTTTTCTATACCTTTCAGGGCTCCCTCACCTTTTTCACGGAATTGAAATAAGGTTATACCACCTTTTAAGGCTTCCTCAACGACCGCATATAGATCTTTTCCTTGGCAAGTAGTCGTTCCACAAATAAAATATAGTTTTAGTAATTCTTTATGAAACATTTTACTTCACTCTTTTGAATTCCTTTACATCTTCATCTGTAATCTCATATAAGGCATTTATAAATTCAACTTTAAATGTTCCAGGAAGATGTCCATTTGGACGTTTTTCTGCCATTTCTCCAGCGATATTGTAAACCAACATTGCTGTTTCTAATGATTTCAATTCTTGACCTTTTTCTAGTCCGATAAAGCTTGCTACTACAGCACCTAATAAGCATCCTGTCCCAATAACTTTTGGCATCATGGCACTACCATTATGAATCGTTACCACTTCTCCATTTACCGCAATAGCATCCACTTCACCTGTTACTATTATAGGAATATTGAACTTCTCATTTGCTGCTAGAGCAATTTCATCAATATTATCTACGCCCGCACTATCTACTCCTTTAGATGCCACATTTATCCCTACTAAAGAAGCAATCTCGCCAGCATTTCCCCTAATCGCTGCTAGTTTATAATTGTTGATTAGATTATCTGCTACTTTTTTTCTATATTCTCCTGCTCCACAAGCTACAGGATCTAAAACTGCTGGGACATTATATTTCTCTGCAATTTTCAGAGCAGCTTGGTATAACTTCCAATTTTCATCTGTCAATGTTCCTATGTTTATTAATAAACCTCCAGCATACTTTAATAAGTCCTCTAAATCTGCTGGAAACTCACTCATGGCTGGTGATGCACCTAGTGCTACTAATCCATTTGCTGTGAAATTTTTTACTACATCATTGGTTATGCAAATGACCAAAGGTGCTTTTTCTTTTAATAATTTTAAACTTGTCATATTGAAATTCTTCCTTCTCACTTTATACGATATACTGATTTCGATTTATCTCTATCTTTCGTTAAGAAATTTTTTTCATTTACCATTTACATTGAATGATTTACCTCATCAAATTTGTAAATATCCTAAACCTTCTCTAGGCGTCATAGCCAATATCAAAAAAGGCTAATTCTAAAGCAACCGCTTGATTCCAACGTTCCTGAAGTTCTGTCAAATCCTCTCGACCTTTTCCGACACGATTGAGTTCGTCAACCAGAAATTGAACCCACTCTGTAAAGAAAGAACCTCTGTGGAGATTGATCCATTCCGAATGAATATAGGCTTCAGGTAGAGCCAAATCTTTAGAACCCCAGTCTAAATAGAGACCTTCTGCAATGACCAACATGACCAAAAGATGGGCATAATCTGATGATGACACAGCAGAATACATAAGCTGCTGAAAGGTTTTTGTTACAGGATGCAAGGTCACTTCCAGATAGTCATTCTCAGATACTTTTAACTCTTTGAAAGCCTTTTGGAAATAACCGTCTTCATCTGCTTCAAGAAAGCCTAGTTGCTTGGCAAAACGAAGTTTGGATTCAAGCTGGTCTGCGTGGGCTACGCAAGCACCCAGCATGGATAAGAAGGCATCAAAGAAGTGATAATCTTGAATCAGGTAGTCTTTTAAGACCTTATTCTCAATTGTCCCCGCAAAAAGTTCCTTAACAAAACGATGATTGATTGCAGCCTGCCAATCCTTCTGACTGCTTTTTAATAATTCTCCAACAGTCAAACCTGGCTGAAATGCATAGTCTTGTGTTTCCATATTTACTTTTCCTCTCTTTACTCGTTCGTAATCAACAAAACATCAAGAAAATCCTAGTTTTACTTGACCTTTTTAAAGAAAATCAAGGGCGTTCAAGAAGAGCTACCTAAATGCTTTGTATCACCTTCATCCAGCTTATATAAACAAAAAAACTCCAATTACAATCAAGAATTAGAGTTGACTTACAAGATTAGATCGTTCATTTCGCCATACGAAAAAACGTTTCACATTTCCCTTCGCCAGTCTTAACTGTATCAGGTTCAATGGGTATCATCTCAGCCTAAAGCACCCCAAATGTCTTTATTATTTAATTACTGGACCAGTATAGCAAAAAATGAAAGCCCTAGCAAGATATTTGACTGAAAAATATATTTATATAGATTTTGATACGATTTCCCTTTATTAAAACGTTTAAAACACAAGCAAAAACCTCCACATCAAGTGGAGGCAATCATTTTATCAATACAATTTTAAGTCACGAGGGTCAACTGGGAAGGTTGGGTTATAAGGGTTGTGACGGAGTTTGAAGTGTTTGACATCTTCAATAGTCTGAGTTCCAGATAATTGCATAACTGTCTTCAATTCTGCATTCAAGTGTTCAAAGACTTGGCGTACACCGACACTACCACCAAGGGCCAAGCCATAGATAACAGGGCGACCAATAGCTACCAAGTCTGCTCCTGAAGCCAAGGCTTTAAAGACGTGTTGACCACGACGAATACCTGAGTCAAAGACGATTGGCACACGTTTATCAACTGCTTCTGCTACTTCTTGAAGTGAGTCGAAGGCAGCTGGTCCACCGTCGATTTGGCGACCACCGTGGTTAGTTACCCAGATACCAGAAGCACCTGCAGCAAGCGAACGTTCAACATCCTCACGGCATTGTGGTCCCTTGACATAAACAGGAAGTCCTGAGTATTCAGCGATAAATTCTACATCACGTGGAGACAAGCGTTGTTTAGCTGATTTGTAAACAAAGTCCATTGATTTACCAGCACCTTCTGGCAGGTATTCTTCAACAATCGGCATGCCAACTGGGAAGACAAAACCATTACGCTTATCTACTTCACGATTGCCCCCTACAGTAGCATCTGCAGTCAAGACAATCGCTTTATAACCTTCAGCCTTCACACGGTCCATGATATGGCGGTTAATACCATCATCTTTACTAAAGTAAAATTGGAACCAGTGAGGTGTCCCTTGAAGAGCTTCCGTAATTTCTGGAAGGTCGACAGTAGAGTATGAGCTAGTTGTATAAAGAGAACCAAACTCATGCACACCACGCGCAGTAGCCACTTCACCCTGTTCATTTGCTAATTTATGAGCCGCAACAGGCGCCATAATGATTGGTGAAGACAATTTTTCACCTGCAAATTCAATCTCTGTACTTGGATTTTCTACATTGCAAAGTGTATGCGGAACGATGAGTTTGTGGTTAAAGGCGCGGATATTCTCGCGTAAAGTGAAAGTATCTTCTGCTCCACTGGCGATATAGCCAAAGGCTGCTTTAGGAATCACTTGTTGCGCCATTGGCTCCAAATCATAGGTATTGATGAAATCTACATGACCTTCTGCATTGCTTGTTTTGTATGACATAAAATGTCCTCCTTAATAAGTAAGCGTTTACTTTGTATATTACAAAAATATCTTAACTCTTTTTTCAAAACTTTTCAAATATTTTGTTTGGAAATTTCAGAAATTTTATGTCTATGATAAAAAATCCTTATGACGGCAATAAAAAATAGATATTATCCAAAGAAGATTTTAAGTGCTACAATAACTGTATTATTTCTAGATGGGAGGTTCTATTTTTGGATTGGTCCATTGTTGAACAATATCTACCACTATATCAAAAGGCATTTCTTCTAACCTTGCATATTGCAGTTTGGGGAATTTTGGGATCCTTTTTGCTCGGTTTAATCGTTAGTATCATCCGGCATTACCGCATCCCTGTTTTGGCGCAAGTAGCGACAGCCTACATTGAATTGTCACGCAACACGCCCCTTTTGATTCAACTCTTCTTTCTCTACTTCGGGCTTCCCCGAATAGGGATTGTTCTATCTTCGGAAATCTGTGCTACTCTGGGATTAGTCTTTTTAGGAGGTTCCTATATGGCAGAATCTTTTCGAAGTGGTCTGGAAGCTGTCAGTCAAACCCAGCACGAGATTGGATTAGCCATCGGTCTGACACCTGTACAGGTCTTTCGCTATGTGGTTCTTCCGCAAGCAACAGCGGTGGCCCTACCCTCTTTTAGTGCCAATGTCATTTTCCTGATCAAGGAAACCTCTGTTTTCTCAGCAGTAGCTTTGGCCGACCTCATGTACGTCGCTAAGGACTTGATTGGACTCTACTATGAAACTGACATTGCGTTAGCCATGTTGGTAATTGCTTACCTGATTATGCTACTGCCCATCTCACTGGTCTTTAGCTGGATAGAAAGGAGGCTCCGCCATGCAGGATTCGGGAATCCAAGTACTCTTTCAGGGAAATAATCTCCTGCGGATTTTACAGGGATTGGGAGTCACGATTGGGATTTCGATCCTGTCTGTCATTTTATCCATGATGTTCGGAACAGTCATGGGAATCATCATGACCTCCCATTCTAGAATCGTACGATTTTTGACACGATTGTATCTGGAATTCATCCGTATCATGCCCCAGCTGGTGCTACTCTTCATCGTTTATTTTGGTTTGGCTCGAAACTTTAATATCAATATCTCAGGAGAGACTTCTGCTATTATCGTTTTTACCCTCTGGGGAACAGCTGAAATGGGGGACTTAGTCCGCGGAGCCATCACTTCCCTTCCTAAACATCAGTTTGAAAGTGGACAGGCGCTAGGCTTGACCAATGTTCAACTTTACTACCACATCATCATCCCACAGGTCTTGAGAAGACTGCTACCGCAGGCCATTAATCTTGTCACTCGGATGATCAAAACCACTTCCTTGGTTGTCTTGATTGGGGTTGTTGAGGTTACCAAGGTTGGACAACAAATCATCGATAGCAATCGCTTGACTATCCCAACCGCTTCCTTTTGGATTTATGGAACCATTCTGGTCTTGTATTTCGCAGTCTGCTTTCCTATTTCCAAACTATCCACTCACTTAGAAAAACATTGGAGGAACTAAATGTCTGAAACTATTTTAGAAATCAAGGAGCTAAAAAAATCCTTCGGAGACAATCCTATCCTCCAAGGTCTTTCTCTAGATATCAAAAAAGGGGAAGTTGTGGTCATCCTAGGGCCATCTGGTTGTGGGAAAAGTACCCTCCTTCGTTGCCTCAATGGTTTAGAAAGTATTCAAGGTGGAGATATCCTTCTGGATGGCCAGTCCATTATTGGCAATCAAAAAGACTTTCACCTAGTTCGCCAAAAGATTGGCATGGTCTTTCAAAGTTATGAACTCTTTCCCCATCTGGATGTCCTTCAAAACCTCATCCTAGGCCCTATCAAAGCTCAAGGACGGGACAAGAATGAAGTAACGGAAGAAGCTTTGCAATTACTAGAGCGTGTCGGATTGCTGGATAAACAACATAGCTTTGCCCGTCAATTATCTGGTGGACAGAAGCAACGGGTTGCGATTGTCCGTGCCCTACTCATGCATCCAGAAATCATCCTCTTTGATGAAGTGACTGCTTCTCTAGACCCCGAAATGGTGCGCGAGGTTCTGGAACTCATCAATGACTTGGCCCAAGAAGGGCGCACTATGATTTTAGTAACTCACGAAATGCAATTTGCCCAAGCCATTGCCGATCGGATTATCTTCCTCGACCAAGGGAAAATTGCTGAAGAAGGAACGGCTCAAGCCTTCTTTACCAATCCTCAAACTAAACGAGCCCAGGAATTTTTAAACGTCTTTGACTTTAGCCAATTTGGCTCATATCTATAAAGGAGATTCTTATGAAACTATTCAAACCACTCTTAACTGTTTTGGCACTTGCCTTTGCCCTTATCTTTGTCACAGCTTGTAGCTCAGGTGGAAATGGTGGTGCATCGTCAGGTAAAACCACTGCCAAGGCTCGCACAATCGATGAAATCAAAAAAAGCGGTGAGCTACGAATCGCCGTGTTTGGAGATAAGAAACCGTTTGGTTACGTTGACAATGATGGTTCTTACCAAGGTTACGATATCGAACTTGGGAACCAACTGGCCCAAGACCTTGGTGTCAAGGTCAAATACGTTTCAGTCGATGCTGCCAACCGTGCGGAATACTTGATTTCAAACAAGGTAGATATTACTCTTGCCAACTTTACAGTGACTGATGAACGTAAGAAACAAGTTGATTTTGCCCTTCCATATATGAAAGTTTCTCTGGGTGTCGTATCACCTAAGACTGGTCTCATTACAGATGTCAAACAATTAGAAGGCAAAACCTTGATTGTTACAAAAGGAACGACCGCTGAAACTTATTTTGAAAAGAATCATCCAGAAATCAAACTCCAAAAATACGACCAATACAGTGACTCTTACCAAGCTCTTCTTGACGGACGTGGAGATGCCTTTTCAACTGACAATACGGAAGTCCTAGCTTGGGCGCTTGAAAACAAAGGATTTGAAGTAGGAATTACTTCCCTCGGTGATCCAGATACCATCGCAGCAGCAGTTCAAAAAGGCAACCAAGAATTGCTAGACTTCATCAATAAAGATATTGAAAAATTAGGCAAGGAAAACTTCTTCCACAAGGCCTATGAAAAAACACTTCACCCAACTTACGGTGACGCTGCTAAAGCAGATGACCTAGTTGTTGAAGGTGGAAAAGTTGACTAATACTCTTCGAAAATCTCTTCAAACCATATCAGCTTCACCTTGGATTATATTTGATTTTCATTGAGTATAAGATCCAATAACATCACAAAAAGAAATCAGGTAATCCTAGTGACTACCTGATTTTCTATGTCTTAAGCATTTTGCCAATTTTCTTGGTCTTCTTTAAAGCTTTTTAGAAGGTCGAGCCCTTCTGGTGTGATGTAACCTTCTTCTTGAGCTAGGTGAATGAGTTCACTGTAGTTAGAAAGTGTTAACAGCTTAACACCAGCATCTGCAAAGTTTTTGTCTGCTTTTGGCAATTGGTAACTGAAAATTGCTACTACACCAAGCACATCTGCTCCTTCGCGTTTGGCTGCTGCTACAGCTTCAAGAACAGAACCACCCGTTGAAATAAGGTCTTCAACCACTACCATTTTTTGACCTTGAGTTACACGTCCTTCGATTTGGTTACCAGCTCCGTGGTCTTTTGGTTTGCTACGGATGTAGGCAAAAGGTAGATTCATCTTATCAGCAATGATAGCTCCGTGAGGAATTCCTGCTGTTGCAGTTCCTGCAATCACTTCAACCTCTGGAAAGGCTTCTTTGATAGCATCCACAAAACCATTTTCAATGAGAGTACGAGTTTCTGGATAGGCAAGTGTCACACGGTTATCCGTGTAAATTGGCGACTTGATACCAGATGCCCAAGTGAAAGGCTCCTCTGGCTTGAGGTAAACTGCTTGAATTTTCAAGAGGTGGCTAGCGATATCTTTAGCAAGTGTCATGATCTTCTCCTTTTATTTTTATAATCTATTTTTTAATTCCAGTCCTGTGTCCATTCATCCTTGATGGCATGATAAGCTGCAACAGGATCTTCAGCTTGGGTAATGGGACGTCCCACTACGATATAGTCACTACCGATTTGATAGGCATCAGCAGGTGTCATCACACGTTTTTGGTCTCCAACTGCAGCTCCCTGAGGGCGAATCCCTGGTGTCAGACAGATAAAATCTGGATTGGTGGCCTGCTTGATGAGTTGAACTTCCTGAGCTGAGCAAACGACACCATCCAAGCCTGCTTCAGCTGTCTTCTTGGCATAGTGAATCACGGACTCTTGCAGGCTGGTTTGGATATTTTGAAACTCCTGCATCTGAGCTTCTGATGTTGAGGTCAGCTGTGTTACAGCAATCAACTTCGCTTGGTTTCCAAGACCTTCACGCGCAGCCTTCATCATCTCTACACCACCAGCCGCATGAACATTGGCCATATCCACACCAAGCTGAGACAAGACCTTCATGGCTGATTTAACTGTATTAGGAATATCATGCAGCTTGAGATCCAAAAAGACACTATGACCCTGATCTTTTAAGTAGGACACAATCTCAGGCCCTGTTGCGTAATAGAGCTCCATCCCTACCTTGAGATAAAGGCTTTCTTCTGCTGGAAAAAGAGCTAAGAATTCCTTGACTGCCTCAAAACTAGGAAAATCAAGAGCAATGACTGGACGATGTTCTCGCATAGGTTTCTCCTTTTACCTTTGCTAGTGAGAGAGTCTGGCCACAAGAAGCCACGAAAAAAGGAACCTGCCAACAGCAAGGTTCCACGAAAAATGGGTAGTCTCCACCCTTTCACCGTCTAACCTTAGCTGCCTCTCTGGACTGCTTTAAAGGTTTTTTACTATTCTATTATTTCTACTAGCACTTGTCAAGTAAAAACATGGCAACTAAAGAGCTATAAGAGAAAAGCTAAACCTAGCGACGCGATGAACGCTGACTTGTTTGGTTTCGATTGCTCTCTTCCTCTTGTTTTTTCTTTTCTTCTTCTAAACGTTTACGTTCTTCTTCCTGCTTTTTCTCAGCTTCCTTAGCCTCTTGTTTGGCTTTTTCCTCAGCCTCCATAATTAATTTATCCTCCACAGTATAACTGTAAATTCCAGCTTCCATGTCAATCACACTCGGTTCTGACAATTGTGGCTTAATCTTACTGTAATATGGCAGTTTCTTACTCATTTCAGATAGAGGAACCAAAACTTCGTCCGAATCATTCATGGTCAATCGAATTAGATCTGATGTCACCTTGCTTGGGGCTAGTTCCACCTTTTGGATAGCCGCCTTGAGTTCTGGACTAATTTGAGCAAGTTCTGACGTAAAGGTCTTGATTTGTTGGCTGTCATTAAAGAGAACTGATAAATAAGTTTCTGGCAAACTCACCAAACTCACCGCACTGCTCTCAAGCTGACCACTTGAAAGGATTGGATAATGACTTTCTCCAGAAACATAGTAGGCCACAATATCATATTCCTTGACCTTGATAGTAAACTTGGTTGGAAATTGATAAACAAGCTGAGCTGATTCAACCCAATAATTAGACTTGATCTGCTCTTCATATTTTGCCTTGTCTAGCAGAAGGTTAAACGTATAATCCGAATCCTGGATGCCTGAAGCCTGTCGAATATCATCAGCTGTAGTTTGCACTGTTCCCTCAACAAGAATATCCTTCATGGTCGCATAAGGGCTGAGCAAGTAGGCAGAGACAACCAATAAAAGCAGACTGAGAAACAAAATCGAGATAGCCCGCCAGATATGAACTCCTGGGATTTTCGGTTTGACCGGTTTTTCCTTTACAGGCTTTTTTTCTATTTTTTTATCCTGTTTATCCTGTTTCTTTGGCTCTTTGGACTTTGGTTCTTTTTTGGTGTCTTTTGACTCTTCTGCTTTTTCTTTCGCATCTTCCTTGGCTGATTTTGAGTCTTTTAGATCAGATTCACTCTCTTGGTCCTCAGTTGCATCTGACTTTTCAGATTTTGAAGCCATTCGAGCTTGTCTTTCCTTTTCCTTCTCCTCAGCTAGGGCCGCCTCTTCTTCAGCCTTCTTTTTTAGATATTCCTGGTTTCGTTTCTGCCATTCTGATAACTCTTTAAATTCTTCGAGGATTTCTTTGCCCTCATTTTTCTTATCTTTTGACATTTACTTTCCTTATGATAAATCGTTTTTAAATAATTGATAAAAATCTGCTAGAGATTTCAATTCCTTGGAAGCCTTCATCTTAGCTTTGTAGTCTTCCTTGTGACTTAGTAAGTGAGACAGTTTCTCTTCCAAACTGTCCAAGGTCAAATCGCTTTCTTGAAGCTCTTCTGCATAGCCTTTTTTTACAAAGTAAGCTGCATTTTCAATCTGGTCTCCACGACTAGCTTCACGACCAAGTGGCACTATAACATGTAATTTTGCCATGGCCAAGAGCTCAAAAATCGTATTGGCACCACCACGTGTCACAACAATATCAGCCAATTCCATCAAGGGTTGATAGAGATTGGTCACATAGTCAACACGAAAGAGATTTTGGCTCAACTCATTCAGGCTAGAATCTCCAGTTAGATTGATAATATTGTAGCGTTCTGTCAGTTCTTTCTTATGGTCTGTCACCAATTGGTTAAAGACACGAGCACCTGCAGAACCACCGACAAACAATATAGTTGGCAATTGGGGATTAAAGTGGGTTTGAATATCCACCAATTCATCGGGTTCTGGATTTTTTTGGTCTGAAACCTTGGTCACTGCTCCCACATGCTCAACCTTAGACAAACTTGAAGCTTGCTCAAAGGTTGAATACATCTTCGTCGCAAATTTATAAGCGATTTTATTGGCCAAGCCCATAGACAGATCCGATTCGTGAATAAAGACAGGCACTCCTGATACACGCGCAGCGATAACAGGAGGTACTGAGACAAAGCCCCCCTTTGAAAAAAGTGCTTGTGGACGAAGTCGTAACATGATAAAGAGAGATTGGACGATTCCCCAGCCAACTTTAAAGACGTCCAGCATATTTTGCCAAGAGAAATAACGACGCAATTTTCCAGTCGCAATGGAATGGAAGGTGACGTCTAGACCCGACTTGAGGATTTCTTGGTGTTCGATACCACGTTTATCTCCGATATAGTGGACTTCCCAGCCATCTTCGATGAACTTGGGAATCAACAAAAGGTTAAGGGTAACGTGTCCAACCGTCCCCCCACCTGTAAAGACAATTTTTTTCATATTATTCCTTTAACTCCGCTACTGTGTCGATAAAGAGGTCGCCACGTACTTCAAAGTTAGCATACATATCCCAGCTAGCATTAGCAGGACTGAGAAGGACTACATCTCCTTGAGTCGCAAGTTCATAGGCTTTGCGGGTCGCATCTGCAATATCAGTCGCATCCACATATGCCACACCAGCCTTGTCTGCTGCCCGTTTGACACGTTCGGCAGACTGACCCAGGATGACCATCTTCTTGAGTCCAGTAATGTCTGGCACCAATTCGTCAAACTCATTGCCACGGTCCAAACCGCCTGCAATCAAAATGACCTTGCTGTTGTCAAATCCTGACAAGGCTTTTTGAGTAGCCAAGATATTGGTTGACTTGCTATCATTATAGAATTTGACACCCTTGATTTCATCCACAAACTGGAGACGGTGTTTGACACCTCCAAAGGCTGAAAGAGTTTCTTTGATGGTTTGGTTATCAACACCACGAAGCTTGGCTACAGCAATAGTCGCAAGGGCATTTTCCACATTATGGCTACCTGGAACTCCGATTTCATTCGCTGCCATGACTACTTCTCCATGGAAGTAGAGCTGACCATCTTCCAAATAAGCTCCATCAACCTTTTCCTGTGTTGAGAATGGTACAATAGTAGCTTGTGTTTTGCTAGCCAATTCTTTTGCCAAGTCTTGATTAAAGTTCAAGACAAGGAAATCATCCGCTGTCATCTTGTTCTGGATATTCCACTTGGCTGCTACATATTCCTCAAAAGAACCATGATAATCGATATGAGTTGGCATGAGGTTGGTAATAACCGCGATCTCAGGATGGAATTCTTGAACGCCCATCAATTGGAAAGAAGAAAGTTCCATAACAAGAGTGTCCTTGTCTGACGCAGTTTGGGCCACTTGACTGGCAGGATAGCCGATATTTCCTGATAAGAGACCATGTTGGCCAGCAGCAGTTAAAACTTCCCCGATCATCGTCGTTGTGGTCGTTTTTCCATTAGAACCAGTAATACCAACAATCGGTGCTTCTGAAATCAAGTAAGCCAATTCCACCTCAGTCAAGACTGGAATACCCTTTGACAATGCCTTTTCAATCATGGGATTGCTGTATGGGATACCTGGATTTTTCACCATCAGAGCAAACTCTTCATCCAAGAGTTCCAAAGGATGACCGCCTGTGATGACCTTGATCCCTTCTTCCAGCAAACTTTGGGCAGCTGGATTATCCTCGAATGGTTTCCCGTCATTTACTGTCACAATGGCACCCAGCTTATCCAACAAACGAGCTGCAGATTCACCAGACTTGGCCAAACCTAAAACAAGGACTTTCTTATTTTTAAATTGATCTATTACTTTCATGTCTCGAACTCCATTTCTACTCTTACTATTTTACCATTTTTATGGAAATAAAAAAGCCACAAAGTGTGTTTGTGACTCTTTCTTCTAACTGAATCTTGCCATATCATCTATGTGATAAATCGGTAACTCGAATGACTTGGTCCACTTGCTCCCAAATCAGAGGATTGTGGGTTGCAATAATAATGGTTCGATTCGGATTTTTTAAAGATTCTAGGATAGAGAGTAATTCCTCAGAGTTTTTGGGGTCTAAGGAAGCGGTTGGTTCATCTGCGAGAATCAAAGGCGGATCCTTTAAAATTATCTTCGCTAGTGCAACACGTTGTGCTTCTCCTCCTGATAACTCAAATATAGGTTGCTTTAAATCCAAATAGGATAGGTTTACACGATTTAGAGCTTGTTTCATCAAAGAGATTTTCTCTTTTTCTTTCAACTTTTTACCAACTAAACCCAGATTGAGATTCTCTTTGACGGTTTGACTTTCAATTAAGCCAAAATCTTGAAATAGATATCCTAAGTAATCTCTAAAGAAAACAGAAGGCTTGATGTCCTTAAGAGAGGTGCCATCATAGATAATTTGCCCTTTGTCATATGGCTCTAATCGTCCAATCATATTCAAGAGTGTTGTCTTACCACAGCCACTTGTACCAATTAAGGCATAAATTTTCCCACCTTCAAAATGAAGATTCGTATCTGAAAATAGCTGACGGCTTCCAAATTTTTTAGATATATTCTTTAGTTCAATCATCCTATTTTCCTTTCATAATTGTCATAGAAACACGAGATTCTTTATGAGCTTGACGGTAAAGCGTCAAAACTGCACTAGCTAGAAAGACTAATAAAGTGAGCAAACCAATCACCAAGTCTCGACTGCTTAAAATAAAGAGACTAGCACCAAATACAAAACTGGCAAATTGGCTAACCATATACTGAGCATGTGTTTCAAAAAATCGTAAACCTGAAATTCGTTTAATTAAGATATCTCGACGGAATTGCTCGAAATATAGAAGATTGACAGAATAAAAGAGTAACAAGGAACTAGCTATCCCAACAATAGCTCCTAAGATTAAAGTTGCTGTTTCAGTTTGAACTTCATTATAACGAGTTAGATAAACACTTCTTCCTTCTTTAAGATAGGATACTTGCTCATAAATTCCTGCATTTTTCAAGAGTTTAATCCCATCTTCATATCCTTTGACAAAGATATTCTTACCAGCATTGATAGACCAACTAGATTTGGAAATGATACTATCACCTGTAGATGTTGGAGTAAATACAACTAAAATCGGATCGGTTAAGTACTGGATGGATACTGGGTTTTCACCGTTATTATAAACAAATCGCTTTTCTCCAGTTGGAAGATAGCTAACAATCGCTCTCATTTCATACTCTAAAGGAGCACTTGCCTCCTCACCAGATTTTCCATAATAACTCAATTTTTCTTCAAAAACTTTCTTAAGTTCTGCTTCTCGAGAGCGCAAATGTTCTGGGAGCAAGAGGATAAACTCACCTTTTTGGAGATGGGCTAACTTCTGTTTGGTCTCAGCATCTACCACGACCTTTTCCTTGTCCAAATAACTGGGACTAACGTAGAGCGTATTAGCATCTGGACTATAGGTATCCAGTGTCTCTCCCTGTTCATTTTTTCCTTGAGGATTTGCAAAATGAATGAGATTATCTTTTACAAATAGAGCCTGTTCTTCTTCGATTGCTTCCTTGGCAAAGGCATACCACTTATTCTGATTTTCTGTATCTTTTACTCTATCACCTAAGCCAAAGAAAATCTGGTAATAGTCTGCTCTGTCCTGCCATGCTTGTTTTGAAATTTCAAGTTCTTTCAATCGTTGGTAAGACGTCAAGCCTGTCTTAACAGCGTAGCCCACTGTAAAAACAGCTACCAACTGACACAATAGGGTTAAAGCCATCAAGCGTTTAAGGGGTAATCTCCCCTTAATAACAGGAACTAATGCTTTGTAACTCAAACTCATTAGATAAAGAAGCATTAGTAAAATTGAAATCGCCAATAAAAACAACAGATAGAAACTAATCCCAAAACCATAGGTGGCTAACAAGATAGGATAAAACAAACCTTGACTAAAAAGAACGACTCCCCCACCTAGGAAGGAAAGGAGGGCTGATAGAAGGAGCCATTTGATATCAGTCGATAAAGAATGCCCCATGATGGATAAGAGAGTCTGACCAGAAAAGAGTTTTATACCTGCTGCTCTCATTTCCTTAATCCGAGTGATAATCACTAGAGCAAAGAAAGATAAGCCAAATATTGCTAAACTAATTAAAATAAGGGGAATTAGTAACATTCTAAAAGCAAGAGAATAGGGCGGTGTCTTTCGGTCAGGAATTGCTTTATAACCCAAATCTCCTAATTTATCGGCAAGCTTTTCTTTCGTCAAGGAGCCTGACAAAAGGAGATAACTATTTAGCGGATCACTACGTTCACGACTTTCTTGGCTAGCTTCTTGGAATTCTTTTGGTAAAGTTCCCTGACCATAAGTTGCATAAGTAAAGTGAGTCGTCCCATCCTTACTCGGCTCTACGATTCTTCTAGCTATTAAACTCTGTTCTGAGTTTGCAAACTTCTCTAATTCCTGTTCAAATACCTCACGCGTCGGTTCCTGAGTATCTTTTTTGACACGAAGTAAAGAGACGGAATCATAGCTTGCATATAAATATTGTGGCGCACGTAAGACAATAATCCAAGCAAGGAAGAAGCTGAGAAAAAAAGTTGATAATAATATAAATAGTTTCTTCATAGTAGACTCCTTGTATAAGAGAATAATCCTATAGAAAAATATTTTATGTTTTATAAATTCTTAGAATTATTTTCCTAGTTTAATCAATCACACCCTGAACAACAAGACAATAAATTTAATCCTTCCTCGTTTTGAAAACGATTTCTTTTTACTTAAGTATATCACTTTTTATATAATCTATCAACATATTTTACTAAGATATCATTAGTAATGAAGTTTTATAATTTCCTAAAAAATAGAAGACATTAGAGGATTTTATTCCAGTTTTCGCCTTCATACTTTACAAGCAAAAGAGATGATGTTATAGTAAAAGGCAATTCAAACTATTGTAAAATTTCTACAAAAAAAGAGAGCCAAAACTCTCTTTTATCTTCTTTTACTTTTATGGACCGACATGAGGGTAATATCTCGCAAGCTAAAGTATGCTAGGAAGAGCATGGCGATTGCGATAAAGAATTCTGTCGGTAGCTGAAAGATTTGCAGAACAGACAGCATCAGCAAAATCAAGAGTGCTACAAAAGCAAAGACGACAAGGACGATATTGACTGTCCCTTTAATGCTTTCTGGTGTCGCAAATACATAGAGTAGTAATAAGAGGAGTCCTATGATTAAATAAACCATCTTTATCTCTTTCTAGCTCTTATTCAGCTGATTTTTTCTTCTTGTTAGCTTTCTCACGCTCTGCCTTGTTAAGGATTTGTTTACGCAAACGGATAGACTCAGGAGTTACTTCCATGTACTCATCGTCGTTCAAGAACTCAAGAGACTCTTCAAGTGTCAAGATACGAGGAGTCTTGATAACAGCTGTTTGGTCCTTAGTAGCTGAACGAACGTTGGTCATTTGTTTCGCCTTAGTGATGTTAACTGTCAAGTCATTTTCACGAGAGTTTTCACCGATGATCATTCCTTCGTAAACCTCAGTACCTGGGTTGACAAAGATCGTACCACGTTCTTCGATAGACATGATTGAGTAAGTTGTAGCCTTACCAGCATCGATAGAAACAAGGGCACCACGGTGACGACCACCAATTTCACCTGGAATCAATGGCAAGTATTGGTCGAAGGTATGGTTCATGATACCGTAACCACGAGTCATTGACAAGAACTCAGTTGAGTAACCGATCAACCCACGCGCTGGAACAAGGAAGACCAAACGAGTTTGACCATTACCAGTTGAAATCATATCCAACATTTCACCCTTACGTTCAGAAAGGCTTTGGATAACAGACCCTTGGTATTCTTCTGGAGTGTCGATTTGTACACGTTCAAATGGCTCACATTTGACACCATCGATTTCTTTTACGATAACTTCTGGACGAGATACTTGAAGTTCATATCCCTCACGACGCATTGTTTCGATAAGGATTGACAAGTGCAATTCTCCACGTCCTGAAACAGTCCATTTATCTGGTGAATCAGTTGGGTCAACACGAAGGGAAACGTCTGTTTGCAATTCTGCCTGCAAGCGTTCTTCCACCTTACGAGAAGTCACCCATTTACCTTCTTTACCAGCAAATGGTGAGTTGTTGACCAAGAAAGTCATTTGAAGAGTTGGCTCATCGATGTGTAGGATTGGAAGAGCTTCTACTGCATCTGTCGGAGTAATGGTTTCACCGACAAAGATATCTTCCATACCTGAAACGGCAATCAAGTCACCTGCTTTAGCTTCTTGGATTTCACGACGTTCCAAACCAAAGAAACCAAAGAGCTTTGTAACACGGAAGTTTTTAGTTGTGCCATCAAGTTTAGAAAGGGTAACTTGGTCACCAACTTTAACAGTACCACGGAAGACACGACCGATACCGATACGTCCAACAAAGTCGTTGTAGTCCAAAAGTGATACTTGGAACTGCAAAGGCTCATCTGAGTTATCTACTGGAGCTGGGATGTGGTCGATAATCGTGTCAAAGATTGGTGCCATAGTAGCTTCTTGGTCAGCTGGGTCATCTGACAATGAAGAAGTTCCGTTGATTGCTGAAGCATACACCACTGGGAAGTCAAGCTGGTCGTCATCTGCACCAAGCTCGATGAAAAGTTCCAAGACTTCGTCCACTACTTCTGCTGGACGAGCTGATGGTTTATCGATTTTATTGACAACCACGATTGGGACAAGGTCTTGTTCCAAAGCTTTTTTCAATACGAAACGAGTCTGTGGCATTGTTCCTTCGTAGGCATCTACGACCAAGACAACACCGTCAACCATTTTCATGATACGCTCAACTTCTCCACCGAAGTCCGCGTGTCCTGGTGTGTCCATGATGTTAATACGAGTTCCGTTGTAGGCAACGGCTGTATTTTTAGCAAGGATGGTAATTCCACGCTCTTTTTCGATATCGTTTGAGTCCATAGCACGCTCTGCCAATTCAGTACGTGCATCAAGCGTTTCTGATTGTTTCAATAATTCGTCAACGAGGGTTGTTTTCCCGTGGTCAACGTGGGCGATAATCGCAATGTTACGGATATCTTCTCTTAATTTTGTCATGATTTCCTCTATAATATTCAAAATTTATTTTCTAACTGAGCAATTATACCATAATTTCAGGTAAATAACATAATTCAAGCAAGTGTAAATGTTTTCACTCTGCTTTTCTTTTCACGTCAAGCCTTTTCAAAGCAAGCGACTTATGATAAGATAGGCACAGTATGCGTTTAGATAATTTATTAGCCCAAGAAAAAATCAGCCGAAAGGCCATGAAACAAGCCTTACTTAAAGGAGAAATTCTAGTCGATGGTTGCCCAGCCCGCTCCCTAGCCCAAAATATCGATACAGGACTACAGGAACTCCTTTTTCAGGACCAAATCATTCAAGGCTATGAGCACACCTATCTTATGCTTCATAAGCCTGCTGGTGTCGTTACAGCCAACAAAGACAAGAAACTTCCAACCGTCATGGAACTCCTTCCGCCTGACATCCAGTCTGACAAGCTCTATGCCGTCGGCCGACTGGACCGAGATACGACAGGACTCCTTCTCTTGACCGATAACGGTCCCTTGGGCTTCCAACTCCTCCATCCCCAATATCATGTCGATAAGACTTATCAAGTTGAGGTTAATGGACTTCTAACACCTGACCATATCCAAGCCTTTCAAAAAGGAATTGTCTTTTTAGATGGTACTATCTGTAAACCTGCAAGCCTAGAAATTCTATCTGCAAGTCCTTCCCACAGTCAAGCCTCTATTACCATTTCAGAGGGGAAATTTCATCAGGTTAAGAAAATGTTCCTCTCGGTTGGTGTCAAGGTGACCTCCCTCAAGCGCACCCATTTTGGACCTTGGAGCTTGGATCAGAATCTTCAAGAAGGAGACTACCGTCCCCTAAACTCAGAAGAGTTGACAATCATTCGTGACTTTCTCAGAAAAAGTGGTTAAAAAATGAGCTCGGAAACATCCAAGCTCGTTTTCTTATTTCTCAACTTTGACTTTCCCTTTCCAAGAATCCAAGCCATAAGAAAGGATATAAATCTCAGAAAAACCTTGTTTTTTCAAGTAAAGGGCTGCATTTGTAACTCGTTGCGCACGTTGGTTTTCGTAAAGAAGAACAGGTTTATCCTTACGAAGGGCTGCAAGACTAGTCTTCAACTGACTTGAAGGAATATTGCGAGCCCCAAGAATATGTTTTCTGTGGAATTCTGCTGGGTCGCGCAAATCAATCAATTGACCCGTACGAATCAAGGATTCAAACTCCTCATTGTCCACAATTTTAGCCGCACGGCGAATACGAAGATAGTTAAAACCCATCCACGCCAACATTGCTAGTATAAGTGCCCACAAAATCCAAGTAACCATTAGTTCTTTTCTCCATTTTTCTCAATATAATCCAATTCTACCTTGTGCTCTCTGCGTAGAACCGCTTCTGCTTCTAGATAGTCTAGTTTATCCATCAACCCTGCATCGTAAATCCGAGAGAGTTCCAACTTCATCAGTTCAATATCATATAAGCGTTTTCCCATATAAACAATAATACCAAATCGTTTGAGGAATTGCTGCACATCATAGAATGTTTTCATAAGACTCATTCTAGCAAATTTTTGTGTTTTTTTCAAGAAGAGACTCACACACTCCCCCTGATTTTCCTATCTTCTTTGGCGATTCTGACGCAAGTGTGGTACAATAAAAACATGAGAATTCAACAATTACATTATATTATCAAAATCGTCGAAACTGGATCCATGAATGAGGCAGCTAAGCAACTCTTTATCACTCAACCAAGTCTTTCCAATGCTGTGAGAGATTTGGAAAATGAAATGGGCATTGAAATCTTTATCCGCAACCCCAAGGGCATCACCTTGACCCGTGATGGGATGGAGTTCCTCTCTTATGCCCGTCAGGTTGTCGAGCAGACCCAGCTTTTGGAAGAACGCTATAAAAATCCTGTCGCCCACCGCGAACTCTTTAGCGTTTCCTCCCAGCACTATGCCTTTGTAGTCAATGCCTTTGTTTCTCTACTCAAGAAAAGTGATATGGAGAAATACGAGCTCTTCCTTCGTGAAACTCGTACTTGGGAGATTATCGACGACGTCAAGAACTTCCGTAGTGAGGTCGGTGTCCTATTTTTTAACAGCTACAACCGTGATGTTTTAACGAAAATGCTGGATGACAACCACCTGCTGGCTCACCATCTCTTTACCGCGCAACCGCATATCTTTGTCAGCAAGACCAATCCTCTGGCAAAAAAAGACAAGGTGAAACTGTCTGATTTGGAAAACTTCCCTTACCTCAGCTATGACCAGGGGACGCACAACTCCTTCTACTTCTCTGAAGAGATTCTATCGCAGGAATACCACAAAAAATCTATCGTAGTCAGCGACCGTGCTACCCTCTTTAATCTCTTGATTGGTTTGGATGGTTATACCATTGCAACAGGTATTTTGAACAGCAACCTCAACGGAGACAATATCGTTTCCATCCCACTGGATATTGATGACCCAATTGAACTGGTCTATATCCAGCATGAAAAAACAAGCCTGTCTAAGATGGGCGAACGCTTTATCGACTATCTCCTAGAAGAAGTCCAGTTTGATAGTTAATACTCTTTGAGTTTCATTGAGTATGAAAATACCTCTAAATCGAATAACCTAAAAACCTCAAGAACTAGCTTTCAACCCTAATTCTTGAGGTTTTTTCTCTAATAATAAATCAAGAGTATTTTATAAAATTTTATTTTTTAAACCAAAATATAGAAAGGATTAAAACAAGGACAAGTCCAGCTCCCACAACCAGTCCAAATACTGGGATTTTTCCAAATAGTTTTTGTTCTGGCTTTGTCTCCTCACTACTGTCTTGAGTTGATTCTGCCACTATATCGTCTTGTTTCGCTACTTCCTGTTCTGCTTTTTTCTCAATTTTCTTAGGACCATAAGTTGGATTTACAAAAGTTACTAGCTTGGAAGGTTTAGAATAGTCTTCCTCCCCTTCTTTTACTACCCACAATACATTATATAAAGTTCGCCCTTCTAGCACCATACCATGTTCGAGTCGATGACCAGGAGGCAAGCCTCCACCTAAACCAACAATTAAAGAGAAAAAATCATTCTCTTGATTTTCTGTTAAGACAATAAATCCATTCTCACTCACTTTTTTAAGACGGGATACCTTCCCTCTAATATCTCCATCTTTAAAGGTTCCAGTGTAGCTTCCGTCCTCTCCTAAAATAAGTGATGAAGCTCTACCAGATTTAGTACCATTATTTGGCTCTTTATTAATCCAAATACCTACCAACTCAGATGGCAAAGGAATTTCATCTCCTATTTTAGCATCGACAAGAGACTTGGGCATGGGAGGATTCGGATCCATATTATCTCCGATGATTGGGAGATTTAGAGAAGTATATTCAATAGTTGAGGTATCTATCTTTGTTTTAGAGTCAAGGTTTAAGTCATCTAAGTCACCTTCTCCTGCTCTAAATTCACCTTTTTTAATTAACGTTGGCTCCTTATTTTCTTTAGAAAGTTGGAACAATCTATATGACATAATCCCTGGAGAACTTTCGAACACTATAATACTGCCATCTGTAAAGGTATTAATAACTGTCCCCATTCTATGGCTTGTATCCCAAAATCTATCAAATAATGGAGTGGGAGTATTACCATTCATATAATATACTTCAAACAGTTCCCATTTTTCACCATTGGTTAGACCGATTAATAACTCATCCGTACCATTTTTATCAATATCCATCAAAGCGTAACCAAGTCTATTAGCATTATTTTCAAATAGCTGTTTACTCTCCCACTTTGTAGTAATTTGTGGCAATAGTTGGTTGTAGTCAGTACTGTCAGCTTGGGCTGAATTCACTAGTGAAAACAAGCCGCAAAATAAACCCAGACAGGTCATCATGTTTATAATTTTCTTCATATTATCTCTAATTTTAATGTCACCTATATAAATTAATAAATATTATTTTGATGATAATGGTTATGCGTATGATAATGATTTTCTTGAACACGTAAATTTCTCAAATAATCAACTGCTTCTTCTGTATTTCTACGGATTCCGTCTAACTGCTGTAATTGTAAAGTTTGAACATAATTGTTGTATCTTAATGCTTGAAGCATTTTCTTTGTATCAATATATTGTTCCCTTTGTAACTGTAGCATTTCTTTCTGATAGTTCAACTGTAATTCTTTATATTTTGTATCATCATATAAATTTACTAGTTCTTTCATATTATCAGCTTTGAAATTTTCTAAAGCTCCTATGACAATTAACAATTTAGCAAAGTTTTCAAGTGATATTCCTTTGTCTCCTTTTTCAAATTGACTTAGGAACTGTGGTGATACAATATCTGAGGCAGCTTCCTTTAGGCTGAGCCCTCGTGCTTCACGCAGGTACTTAAATGTAGCTCCAAATGGGTATAGATTTTCCATAAATAATCTCCTTACATACTTCTAAAACTATTAGACAAAAATTTAGAAAAAAAATAGAGAAAAGAAAACTATAGTTACAAAATATTAGAATTCTATGCTATTTTTGGATTTTTTAAAAAACATTTAAACTATAGTTTAAATGTTGAAAAATTTAAATATCTATTATGGTATGATAGGAGAAAGAATAGATAAAAAAGTGAGCTTGTTATACTAGTATAACGAGGATTGACTTACCACACAGTCCTATTCTATCAGCCATCAAAGGAGAAAATGACATGGGAAAAACTTGAATGCTAGACACTAAAAAAGTATCTTATTTACTTTTAAGCTTATAAGACAATTATCATAAATTTTTTTGAAAAATAGAAATATATAAGGAGTTTTATTATGAAAAACAGAAATGGATTGTTGTTATTAGGTGCACTACTTGCTAGCGCTAGTTTAGCAGCTTGTTCATCATCTATGGATACAAAAGGAAAAGGTATCGTTCAGTTAATGAACGACAATCAAGAGAGAGTTTTCTATAGTGTGATCGATTCTAATGATGATGCATTACCTGGAAAAGATGAAAGAATAAACTACGTCTATATCACAAAAGGAGGAAAACTGAACGGGTACGAAATAGGCGGAGGGACTGTTGGTGCAGCCGTAGAGCTTCATATGGATGAAGTTGTAGGCAAAAACATCAATGAAGTTAGAAAATTAGCTGAAGAAAGATCAAAAAGAAGTTTTGAAATCGATAAAGTTAAAGCTAAGGCGATAACAGATGGATCAGGGAATAACACTACAAAAGAAGAGATAAAATTATATGTTAACGATGAAAATAAACCATCTTACCTTACTTACGTATCTCTAACTAGTGGACAAATTCGCGATAAATACTATGCCGGATATATTGCATACACTTCCAGCGTCGTTTCTTCTGGAGATTTACTCATTACCGAAGTTTCTAAAGGAAATGCAATAGGCTTTGATAAAGTAGATGGTGAAATTGTGAAAGAGAAATAATAAAAAAGAGGTCGCCACCTCTTTTTTATTTTTTCAAGTTGTCCATTGCATACTTGACCTCTTCATCCCTAAATTGTTCGCTTTGGAGTCCATCTCTGGTATCGGAAATTGCAAAGTCTGGTTCTGGCGCAGATTGTTTCAACTCTTTAGCTCTTTCTAGCGCGATTTCCTTCCAATCAATACCTGCATTTTCTACTGCGTATTTTGCCTCTTCAGGTGTAAAGCGATTTTCTCTTTGTAACTCACTCTCGGTGTTGAAACTTGATAAGTGGTTGTTTTTAGCATAGTCCTTAGCTTTTTCTATTGCAGCTTTTTTCCAATCAACATCTACATTATCAATAGCGTAGTTGACTTCTGGGTCATCAAATCCGTCTTCGTAGTCTAACTTTTCTTTAATAACTTTTCTTGAAACGAGAGGAGTTTTAGCATACTCTTTAGCTTTTTCCAATGCATTTTGCTTCCAATCAATACCCACGTTATTAAGTGCGTATTTTATAGCCTCTTCAGAAAAGTCTTCTTCCAACAATTTTTTTCCATAGCATTGTAAGAAAGGTTAAGACTTTTATCATACGATTTAGCTTTGTCTAACGCTTCTTTTTTTTCTTTTTCTTTGTTTTTTTCAACTTGTGCAGTTTTAGTTTCTGTGTTTTCAGATTTTGAACCACAGGCAACTACAGTAGTCGCAAGAAAAACAATCAGCCCTACTAAACTAGCTAAAGTTATTAATTTTTTGAATTTCATTCATATTCTCCTTTTATACAATTTCCTAAGCCAGTAGCTTTTAAGGTACTGGCTTAGGCTGTTAATGTGTAGTCTATTTTACTCTGCTAAAGGTTTGATTTGGCTCTTGAAGATAGAGTTCTTTATCTTTTAACATATATTTTGTTTTCCCTATTTCTCTACCTTCATCGTCTGTGATTGTCAATACTTTCTTTTGTTTATCAATTTTCACTAATCTTTTTTCTTTGTCTCCGTCTGAATCTTCAGAGATGACGGTCCCAGAATTTCCTTTAATCACCATGACTAAATGATCACGTTTTGTTAAAATTTCATAAGTTCCATCTAATGGATCACTAGTTAATTTACGAACTCCAAAGAACAGAACAAGAAAGATAGCTAGGCTAATTCCGATAGATTGTAGAGGTTTTGTTTCAAATAATTTTTTAATTTTTTCAATCAAACCATCCATATCTAGATTTTCGATTTGTTTTCCAGCTTTATCTACAAAAATTGACGCCTCTTTTTTGAGTGCTTCTACTCTATCAGGCTTCTCTGTAACTACTTCATTAATTGATTCTTCCATTCTTTCCGTAGTCTCATCGACTTTTTCTACGGTCACTTCTTCAGTATCTTCGACTTTTTCTACGATTATCTCTTCGTTCATTTGGTTTTCATGTTTTTCCATTATTTTCTCTATTCTCCCAGTTCAAAAAAATTTATTTAACCCACTTACCTGAGCCATCTACTTTGTAGCCATCTGGGGTCCGTTCGTTGACTGCCATCTTACCATTTGACTTGAGATAGTAGTCACCTATCCATGTATTACGAGCATAGCTACCCTCAGAAGTTAGGTAATAATAAGATTGGTAGCTGCTATCATAGACCCACTCGCTCTTAGCCATTTTACCATTTGATTTGAGGTAATAGCTACCTACCCAAGTGTTACGGGCATAGCTACCTTCTGATGTTAGATAATAGTATGAACTATAGTTTTTATCGTAAATCCACTCACTCTTAGCCATGTAACCACCTGATTTGAGGTAGTAATTGCCTGACCAAGCATTCTGAACATAGTTACCTGACGCATTTAGGTAGAAGTAAGAATTGTACTGAACATCAAAAATCCATTGATTAACTACTTTCACACCAGCTTTGTAGTAAGAAGAACCTGACCAGCCAGTCTGAGCTGAGTTAGAGTTAGAGTTAGAGTTAGTAGATTGTTTTGGAGTTTCAGTAGCTGTTGGTGTCTCTACCTTCTTAATCGGATAGTATTTATATCCAGAGATTTTAAAAACTTCTGAACGTCCGAAGTAACGTTTTCCAAAATCATCTGAACTGTAGATATCTAGATGGTAGTTCCCATCTTTTACTGGGAGTATATTAATTCCCTGTCTTATTCTATTACTTCCTCCAAATCTTCCAAAAGTGTGTGAAGAAGCAAGTTCTCCAGTATCTTCATTAACTAGATCAAAATCAAGATATGTATTATCATTAGTTGTAGAACTTCTTTGAAGGTCAACCGAAAGTATAGTTATTTCTCCTGTCTGTATCAAAGTGATTTTCAAGGGATTCTGAGTATCCTTGACACTCATATCTGTTAAGGCATGAACCGTTGTCGATTTAGAGGCTACATAACCTACTGACAATAAAGCACCGGCTAGTAAAGAAGAAGCCAACATTTTTCTGTTTTTCATAATAAAACTCCTTATATATTTCTATTTTTCAAAAAATTTATGATAATTGTCTTATAACCTTAAAAGTAAATATGATAGTTTTCTAGCGTCGAGAATTTAAATTTTCTCCATTTCATTTTCTCCTTTGATGGCTGATAGAATAGGATTGAGTGATAAGTCAATCCTTGTTATACTAGTATAACAACCTAACTTTATTTCCTATCCTTTCCCTTATCATACCATAATAGATATTTAAATTTTTCGCTATTTAAACTATAGTTTCAATCTTGTTCATAAAAATAAAAAATAGCATAGAATTCTAATATTTTGTAACTATAGTTTTCTTTCTCCATTTTTTTCTCTAAATTTTTGTATAATAGTCTTAGAAGTATGTAAGGAGATTATTTATGGAAAATCTATACCCATTTGGAGCTACATTTAAGTACCTGCGCGAAGCACGAGGACTCAGCCTAAAGGAAGCCGCCTCAGATATCGTATCACCACAGTTCCTAAGTCAATTTGAAAAAGGAGAAAAAGGAATTTCACTTGAAAACTTTGCCAAACTTTTAATTGTTATCGGAGTTGAATGGAATGATTTTGTTCTCGCCTATGCAAATAAAGGTGGAGACTGCTTAGAATTACCTGCTATTGAATTTGGCAAGCATGTGGTCCATGAAGAAGATATCCTCACTTACATTGAAGAATACGAAAAATTATTTGATGTCTATCTAAAAGACAATCCACTTCAAGCAGAAATGATTTTTAAATCTATTAAATTAAGACATTATCCAACCATATCAAAGAGTCCTGAAACTGTTGCTAGAATTCAAAACATTATCAAGCATTTAATGAAATCGGATGTCTTTAATAGTATCGAACTTGAAATTTATCGTGTTATCGTCAATCATTGTCCCATGGAACTCATTGACCATATGACCAAACAATTACTACTTATGTACAAAGAAAGTGCCAACACTGACACCTACATCCGTATTTTAAATGCTCTTACTTTCTCTGCAAAATACTTCTCTGAATTGGGCTACTATCAAAAGGCTGATGATATTATTAAAAAAATTAAATCACTTCAGACCTTCGAACGAGGCTATCTAGCTATTCCCCTCATGTTTCTAGAAGTTGAACATGTTTACAATCAATTTAGATGGAATAAACCTGAGGCTATTCCTTTAGCGAAAAATCTATTTAATTATCTTCAAAGCGCAAAATTTATTGATCAGCAATATTACTCTAATTTTATCAATGCCTTCACCTATCACTGCCACTCATTAAATAAGACTGGAATTGATTTATTCTAAGCATCAAAAAAGTTGCTCCATTTTAGGAACAACTTTTTTATTTATAATTAAAAGTCTCCCCTGCAAACTTATCAGCTAGCTTGGGAAAGAGAGTATAAAACTTATGGGCTAGGTTCAGCAAGATTGGGAGATTGAGTTCGCGTTTGTTTTTTCCTATAATCTTGACAATCTTTTTAGCCACTGTATCTGGTTCTAGCAGGAAACGGTCAACAGATTTGAGATAGGTTCCATCTGGGTCGGCTTGGTCGAAAAATCCTGTACGGATTGGACCTGGATTGACTGTTGTCACATAGACTCCATAGGGCATAAGTTCGAGGCGTAACGCATTTGAAAAACCAATGGCCGCAAACTTGGTCGCTGAGTAGAGACTAGACTTGCCAGTAGCGATTAAACCTGCCATGCTAACAATATTGATGATATGGCCTTTTCGACTTTCCTTCATTCGAGCCGCAAGGCGACGAGACAGATTCATTAGGGCAAAGGTATTGACCTCGAACATCTGATGAATATCTTGGTCGGAAATCTGGTCAAATTCCTCAAAGATCCCGTAACCAGCGTTGTTTATCAAAACATCAATCTTGCCATAACGGAGATAGAGGTCTGCTACCATAGTTTCTAAGGCTGAATCATCGGTAATATCGATTTCAATCAATTCTGCATGAGGATGGTTTCCGTAGAGTTGGGCTAATTTTCCCTTATTTCTACCAAGCAAGATGAGTTGGTCATTTTGCAAGAGTTTGACCATTTCTTGAGCTAGGCCACCGCTAGCTCCGGTAATGAGAATAGTAGGCATACTTATCCTTCCTCAAGCTTTTAGATTTCCACTTCTTCTAAGTCTTTGACCACATGGACATTTTCAAAAACACTAGCAGCGTCTTTTTTGAGCTTGCTGATATCTTTTGAGAGGAAACGGGCACTGATGTGGTTAAGCAGAAGGCGTTTGGCACCTGCTTCTACTGCCACCTGCGCTGCCTGCATGTTGGTTGAGTGGCCATGATTACGAGCAATTTTTTCATCGCCCTTGCCATAAGTGGATTCATGGACAAGGACATCGGCGTTGACAGCCAGACGCACACTAGCATTGGTTTTTCTGGTATCGCCTAGAATAGTAATAATCTTACCAGGACGTGGCGCTGAGATATAGTCTGCTGCCTTGATTTCAGTTCCGTCTTCCAAAACAACATCCTGGCCGTTTTTGATTTTCCCAAAAAGTGGGCCAAATGGGACACCAGCTGCCTTGAGTTTTTCAGCATCCAGCGTTCCTTCTAGGTCCTTTTGCATGACACGATAGCCAACGCAGAAAATAGTATGGTCCAGTTCCTCTGCATACACAGTGAATTTATCGGTCTCAAGGATTTTCCCAAGGGAATCTTGGTCAAACTCATGAAAATGAATTCGGTAAGGCAGGCGCGAACCTGACACACGAAGGCTGGTTAAGACAAATGACTTGATTCCCTGAGGTCCATAGATTTCCAAATCTGTCTGCTCTTCATTGGCCTGAAAGGCACGACTAGAAAGGAAACCTGGCAAGCCAAAGATGTGATCTCCGTGCAAGTGAGTGATAAAGATTTTGCTGACCTTACGCGGTCGAATCGTGGTTTCCAGGATGCGATTTTGCGTACCTTCTCCACAGTCAAAGAGCCAGACTTCATTAATCTCGTCCAAGAGTTTCAGGGCGAGACTAGAGACATTGCGAGCTTTAGAGGGCTGGCCAGCCCCCGTTCCTAAAAATTGAATATCCATTCGATACTTTCTAATTAATCAATGTATAACATGGCTGTGCGGTTTTCCGATCGGAAATAGCGCTTGCCAGAAAAAGCTGTGGCTTCTTGTAATAACTCCTCTTGGCTGTAACCTTTAAGACGTTTACGACCATCTGCTAAGATTTCTAAATCAGTCAAAGCTGTGATATTTTCCACGCTAACAACTTCCTCGTCCCCGACAGCCTTCATATAAATCTTGCCAGACTCCTCAAAGACTAGCTGATGGGGAAAAATTTGCGCAATCTCAAAGAGCAAGTCTTCTGAAATAACCTCTTCATTTTCAGAGAAAATCCGCCCCAGACCCTCACTCTCATAACAAAAACCAAAGGATTTGCCCGATAGGTTAAGACGAATAAAAGGCTTGTTTTCTATGGTGAAACTTGGCTCAACGTTGTAAAGATTCAGTTCCTGACTGAGTTCCGCAAAATAATCCGTCGCTGCTTCAGGACTCTTTTTCTGGTAGAGTTCTGCAAAGTAAGCATTGACCACGCTGGGAGGAGGAGTAATCAGTGCCAACTGCTCCTGCTCTGTTCTACCAGTTAGAAGTTGGTCCAGATAGACCTTATCCAGACTTGTATAGCCCCCATATTTTAGAGCCAACGTTTTAATATCAGTCATAAAATTCCTCTAACCTCCATTTATTTTTCTCGGAAATGTAGCCTGTAATCACTTCTCCATCATCTTGGTAGTCACGATCTTCAAGAATCGCAACACTTTCTAAATCGTGAATCTTGTAGGACTTTGAAAAAGGCACTCGCAGGGTAAAGGGTTCGAAAATATCCTTGATTTTCTCTAAAAATAGTGCCTGCAAATTCTCACGACTATCCTCAGCCTTGGCAGAAATAAGGGCATAAGGCGTTTGGGTAGGCGTGAAATCCTCCACCAAATCCGCTTTATTATAAAGGGTAAGGCGAGGAATATCTTCCATATCCAAGTCTTTCATGATAGACAAGACTGTTTTTTCATGCTCTTCGTGGTAAGGATTGCTGGCATCGATAACATGAACCAGAAGGTCCACATGCTTGCTTTCTTCCAAGGTCGACTTAAAACTGGACACCAACTCTGTCGGCAAATCTTGGATAAAGCCAACTGTATCTGTCAAAGTTACTTGAAGATTGCCCCCCAGATGAATACTCTTAGTCGTCGCATCTAGAGTCGCAAATAGCTCGTCCGCTTCATACTGGGTCTTACTGGTCAAGGTGTTCATGATAGTTGACTTCCCAGCATTGGTATAACCAATCAAGCCAATCTTAAAGGTGCTTGACTCCAAACGTTTTTCTCTGACAGTCGCCCGATTTTTCTCAACCACCTTGAGCTGGCGCTCGATATCCGTGATTTGATTGCGAACACTACGACGGTTCAGCTCCAGCTGGCTTTCACCAGGTCCACGGGAACCAATTCCCCCTGCCTGACGGCTGAGCATAATTCCCTGACCAACCAAGCGAGGCAAGAGATATTTGAGCTGGGCTAGGTGGACTTGGAGCTTCCCTTCATGGCTTCGAGCTCGCATGGCAAAGATATCCAAAATCAACTGCATACGGTCAATGACCTTGACACCGAGAACTTCTTCTAGATTGACATTTTGCCTTGGCGTCAGACGGTTGTTGACGATGACAGTGGTAATTTCTTCTGCATCCACCATGAGCGCAATTTCTTCTAACTTACCAGAGCCGACGAAGGTCTTGGAATCATATTTTTCACGTTTTTGTCTGTAGCTATCTACAACGACTGCCCCAGCTGTCTTAGCTAGACTGGCCAATTCTTCCATGGAGAGGTCAAAATTGTCCATGCCCTGCAATTCCACACCAATCAACAAGACGCGTTCCTCTTTTTTTTCCGTATCAATCATCTAAAAACTCCTCTATCTGGCTTAAAATGCGGTCTTGCACACCAGCTTCTCCAATCTGATAAAAGGTGACCTGCATGCGATTACGGAACCAGGTCAGCTGACGCTTGGCAAAACGACGGGTCGCCTGTTTGAGACTCTCACTGGCTTCATCCAGAGTCTGCTCTTCACGGAAATAAGGAAAGAGTTCCTTGTAGCCAATTCCTTTAGCAGCCTGCACATCTGGATAATGGTCAAACAACCACTTGGCTTCGTCTAGAAGTCCAGCTTCAAACATCAGGTCCACTCGATGATTGATTCGTTCATATAATTGACTGCGTTCATCATCCAAACAAATAATCAGCGGTTCATATAGACTCTCTTGATTTTCCAAATCCTGACCAAAATGGGCAATTTCCAAGGCACGCATAGCACGGCGACGATTAAACTGAGGAATTTCAAGGCCTGCTTGCTCCACAAGATAGACTAAATCCTCATCTGTATAAGGCTCCAAACTAGCCCGATAGGCCAAAATCTCCTCATGTGGTGTCTCTCCACCGAGATGATATCCTTCTAGTAGACTCTGTATGTAAAGTCCTGTTCCACCAGCGATAATGGCTAGCTTGCCGCGGCTGTGAATATCCTCAATAGCCATCTTAGCTTCTGAAACAAAATCAAAAGCCGAGTAAGACTCGGTTACCTCTCTAACATCGATTAAATGATGAGGAACAGCTGCCTGCTCTTCTGGACTAGCCTTAGCCGTTCCAATATCTAGACCTCGGTAAACCTGCTGACTATCGCCACTAACAACTTCGCCATTAAAACGCTTGGCCACTTCAATAGCAAGAGCTGTCTTTCCAACTGCAGTCGGTCCAACGATCACAATTATTTTTGTTTTCATCTTTTTTCCTTGAAAAATTCCCATTTTTTCGTTACTATTATTATAACACAAAAAAGTCAGTCAGAAAAATGTGACCTCTTGAAGGGGCTGGCTGATTGAGAATATAAAGGAGGAAGACTCATGGCTAAAGGATTCGCTAAAGGTCTTGTAACAGGTATCGCAGGAACTGTCGCTGCCGTCGCAGGTGCAGTATACGCATTTAAAAAGAAAGTGATCGAACCAGAAGAGCAAAAAGCAGCTTTCATCGAAGAAAACCGTAAAAAAGCAGCCCGTCGCCGCGTATCACGTTAAAAAACAAAAGAAGTTGAGATTTATTGTCTCAACTTCTTTTTTCTATTCTTTTAAATAGCTAGGTCAAACTTCAACTGTGGTTTGACAGGGTCATAATCCACCAACTCAAAGTCTTCCGCTTTGATATCAAAGAAATTAGTCCCATCTGGCACATTCAAAACCAAACGTGGTTGGCAGTTTGACGGCTCACGACGAAGCAATTCCTGAGCTTGTTCAAATTGATTGTCATAGATATGGAGGTTGTTGATGAAGTAGAAGAACTTCCCAACCTTCCAGCCAAAATGCTTGGCAATCATCATTTGAAGAGCTACATACTGCATAGCGTTGATATGGTGGGCCACCAGCATATCATTAGAACGCTGGGTCAAGGTCGCATCCAAATAAATTTCCCCATCTACACGGCGGACATCAAACATGGTCTGAAAAGCGCACGGGAGCAGCCCATCTGTTTCTTCGAAAGCTTGGTAATCCCAGAGCGAAATGATATTGCGGCGGTTCCAAGGGTTGGCTTCCAACTGCTTGAGAATCTTATTGATGATATCGTGTTTCTTAACAACGGCACCATAGCGCTCACCGATGGTTCCCGTATCTCCCACTTCCCAGTCATTCCAGTAGTGAACATTGTACTTGTCATTAAGCAGGTCTAGGCTATTTGACTGGTCTTGGTAAATCCAGAGCACTTCCTTGATGGCGGATTTGATAGCGATAGGGCGTAAAGTTGTAATGGGGAATTCCCCCTTGGCCAAGTCATACTCGGCAAATGCACCCGTTACATACTTGGAGTTGGCAACAGTCCCATCCTTGTACTTGGGACGGGCCTGCTCAGAAAAGACACCGTCTTTGAGGATTCGTTCAATATTTTCTTTAAAAATCGTATCTGCTTTTGTCATTCTCTCACCTCATTTATTGTCCTAACTAGTATAGCATAAAAAAAGCTTTTCTACATGCTCAGATAATCAATAGCTTTCTTGTATTTTTCAAATCGTTCCAGATCCTTTTCAGTAATTGTAGCTAGTCTAGATAAATCTGAATTATGTTTCAAATCTGCTAATTTGACACAACGTGCTATAGGATTCGATTTAACAAGTTCCAAATATTGTTGATAATCTTGTCCCTTTTTCTTGGTCAGTACCTGCACTGCAGTAACAACAGTCTCTGGTAAACCAGCCAATATTAGTTCTTCTGCTGTATAAGGGCTATCTTCAAGAACATCGTGCAATAGAGCGACTGCCTTTTCTTCTTGCGTATCGACCAGACTTGCTACAAAAAGAGGGTGTTTGATATAAACTACTCCAGCCTTATCATATTGTCCCTCATGTGCTTTTTTTGCAATGGACAAAGCCAATTCAAACATGGATTGTTCTGACTTATTCATTTAAAATCTCCTTTCTAAAATCAAAAAGTTAAGAGTTATATTTACAATTATGATCTTGAAAAAGAGCCTGATGAATCACCAAGCTCTGTCATTTTTATCTTATTGCAATACAAGTGATGCTGCTCCGATAACCCCAGCATCGTTTCCTAGAGTTGCAAGAGCTAATTTAGTGGATGTGCGTACTTGTGGGAAGGTATTTTCGTCGTAGACTTTTTGAACACCTTGTAGAAGGAATTCTCCTGCAGCTGACACACCGCCACCGATTACGATTGTTGATGGGTTTAGGATTGAGCCAATGTTAGCACAAGCGATTCCCAAGTAACGTGAGAAGTTACGGTAAACGATCAAAGCAAGATCGTCTCCTTCTTTTGCAAGATCAAATACAGTCTTAGCAGTCACTTCTTCTCCGTTATCAATCAAGCGTTTCAAGGCTGCATCGCCTTCGTATTCATCAGCATAGCGACGAGTCAAGTTAACAATCCCTGTTGCTGAAGCAACTGTCTCAAGGCAACCTTTCTTACCGCAAGTACATGCGATTGGTTGGTCAAAGTCAACAGTGATGTGGCCAAGCTCCCCTGCTGCACCAGTAACACCGTGAAGCAATTTGCCTTCTGCAACGATACCACCACCAACACCAGTACCGAGTGTCATAAAGACAACGTCTGGTTGGTTATCACCAGCACCCATCCAACGTTCACCAAGAGCTGCTACGTTAGCATCATTATCGATGAAGAATGGAATACCCAAGGCTTTTTCAATCTTTTCTTTAATTGGTTGAAGGGTTTTCCAGTTGAGGTTGTAGGCGCCGATAACAGTTCCTTTTTCACGGTCAACCACACCTGGTGATCCCATTCCAATACCTTGGAAGTCTGCTGCTGCCAATCCAAGCAAGTCCAAACGATGTTGAATAGACTCAATCATATCATCTACGATATGACTTCCCTCATCCAAAATATTAGTCTTGATAGACCATTTTTCTTGGATTTCTCCTGCTGTGGTTAAGATTGCAAATTTGATAGAAGTTCCACCAAGGTCAATCCCAATAATCTTTTGACTCATCATATTCTCCTTTTTCATTATGAATTAATTGAAAATGCTTACAGTACTAGTATAACAAATTTTAGTTGCTTATGCAAAGGTTTGCGTAAATGAATTATAAGGAATTTTTCGCCTACCAGTATCTGTTAGTCATCTAAATGATCAATTGCATATTGAGCTTCCTCTTCTGTAAAGCCATCTATAGAAGAGGTCAATTGATTGAAAAGACCAGATTTAGACATATTAAATAATTTTCTATAGTTCTTAGCATTAAACAACGCATTATATTTATAATCAGCTTCTAAATGATCAACCGCATATTGAGCTGCATCATTTGAAAATTTATCAAAATCAGAAGTTAATTGTCTATACATACGTTTTTTTGACATATGGAATAACGAATTATAACTTTTTGCCTTTCCTAAAGCAGCAGAATATTCACTATTGCTATCATCACTAGAAGAAGAACTTGTACTCGCTTGACTCTCCTTCCAAACTCCGTCAGCACCAACATAATAACGTCCACCATCAACCCATTCATTGATAGCCATTTTACCATCTGATTTCAAATAGTAATTCCCTTGCCACGTGCTGTAAGCATAAGATCCATCTGATGTCAAATAATACCAAGCTTGATAGGTGGCATCATAAACCCATTCATTGATAGCCATTTTACCATCTGATTTCAAATAGTAATTTCCTTGCCATGCACTATAAACATAAGAACCATCTGATTTTAGATAATACCAAGCTTGGTAAGTAGCATCATAAACCCATTCATTGATAGCCATTTTGCCATCTGATTTCAAATAGTAATTTCCTTGCCATGTACTATAAGCATAAGAACCATCTGATTTCAAATAATACCAAGCTTGATAGGAAGCATCATAAATCCATTCGCTCTGTGCCATTCTACCATCTGCTTTCAGATAATAGCTTCCCTGCCATGCATTTTTCACTGGATTTCCATTTCCATCAAAATAGTACCAAGCACCATCCTGCTTAACCCAGCCTCTTGTTGTTGCTGAACTTGTATCAGTTTGAGTTGTAATCTCTTGTTTTGCTTTGAAGGCACCCTTAGGGGCATTCTCCAATTCACAAGCCACACCATCATGATCACGGTCTAACTTGGCAGAATAACCAGGATCCCCCTCATGAAGATCCGAATAGCCATTAGCCCAAGCTTCCTTACAGCTAGAAAAATGGATGTTTTCTTCCGCTAAAACTGGTTGTGAAAACAAAGCCAAAACTGGCAAGGTTGCCAGACTCATTTTAAAAAATAGACGTTTGTTCATTTCCTTCTCCTATAGGAATGTTATCGATTTCAATATTATTTTATCAAACTTATTTCAGTAATTCAAGGAAACTTCTGGTCTTTTCTACAAACTCCTTTGGTTTTTCCTTATTCAAGACATGAGGACCGTCAGGGATAATCTGAAATTGGGATTCTGATATTAGTTTATGAAGACTTATCATAGAACTAAGATTCGGTTTATCTTTGCTACCACAAATTAGCAAGGTTGGATAGGGGCAAGTCTTTGCAATCTCCCTTAAATCAAGTGTTTTTAATTCTTCGGAAATACCAACCATAAGAGCCTTATCTGCCCCCTGTTTTTCAAATACCCTTTTGGGAAGCAATTTAAATATCAGCAACTGAAGATAAAATAGGATATTACCGGACAGTTTAAGTGGACATCCTGATAGAACCAGAGCTCGGAGATTTGGTAAATCGTAACCGGAAAGTTCTAGTGCCAGAGCAGCACCTAAGGACAATCCAACCAAAACAAAAGGTTCAGTCTCTTGAGCTAGGTACTGATATACTCGCTCCTTGGCTTCTTGATAGGTAGCAACTCCGGAAGGAAATAACTCTAGGGCTTCAGAAGAATAATCTACAAGCAACTCTTGCACTTCTTTCCAACTATCTGCTGACTGACCTAGGCCATGTAAAAATATTAATTTCATTTAGTTCTCCTCTAGGATTAATTCATACAAGCCCCTCACTGCATTACAACCGTAAATAGCTTCTGCTTGGGCTAAATCTTTTAAGGTCAAGACTTTCTCTTCTACCTGTCCTGTTTCCAGCAAATGCTGACGGTAAATTCCTGGTAAGATTCCAAGTCGGACTGGCGGTGTATAGAGTTTCCCAGCGATTTTCAAAACCAAATTTCCGATAGAGGTTTCAAGCATTTCTCCTGACTTATTGTAGTAAATGATCTCTTGTTCCCCTAGGCTCAAATGAGGTCGGTAGCTTGTTTTGAAGTAGGTAAAGGCTTGTTGTAAATTAACTTCCTGCAGACAAAGTTTGGCCTGACAAAAACTTGGACTGAGGGGTGTTAATACTCGGCGTTCGACTTCTATCTCTCCAGACTTGCTGAGAGAAATACGCAAGCGGTAATCTTGATTAGCATCACAAGCATGACACTCTTCCTCTATCTTTTGTTTCAAGTTTTCTGAATCAAATAGAAAGGCAAAATACCGACTAGCTGTTCTCAATCTTTCCAAATGTTGATCTTCAAACAACAAGCTCTTCTGGCTGATTTTTCCAGTTGTAATTAATTGGAAGCGAGCTTGTTTACGATAGAGAACTGCTGCCTTTTGATGAACCTCGCGGTATTCAGACTCCCAAGTGCTATCCCATGTAATGCCTCCGCCAACTCCATAGATAGCTTGTCCCTTGTAGAGTTGAATGGTCCGAATGGCCACATTAAAAATCCGTCGTCCATTTGGAAGCAAGAGACCAATGGTTCCACAGTAGACTCCACGCGGTTGTGGTTCCAAGCCCTTTATGATTTCCATAGTCGCAATTTTTGGAGCTCCCGTTATGGAACCACAAGGAAAGAGAGAACGGAAGATTTCAACAAGGTCAACATCCTCTCGCAACCGACTCTTGATAGTCGAAGTCATCTGCCAGACAGTCGAATATTGCTCCACTTGACACAAACGCTCCACATGTTCACTCCCCACTTCAGAAATACGATTCATATCATTGCGCAAGAGGTCCACAATCATCATATTTTCAGAGCGATTTTTAGGATCTTGCTCCAACCAAGCGGCCTCTTTCAAGTCATCATCGTCGTTCAGACCTCGTTTAGTTGTTCCCTTCATAGGGCGAGTCGTTAATTCACGACCATTTTGCTCAAAAAAGAGCTCTGGACTCATGGAAATCACTGCCATCTCGTCATGTTCAACATAGGCATTGTAGCCCGCCTCCTGTTCTACCACCATGCGATTGTATATGGCAAAAGGATTGGCACTTAAGTCCTGTTTGAGTTGAACGGTGTAGTTGACCTGATAGGTGTCTCCCTGCCGCAAATGATGGTGAATCTGAGCAATCGCCTTTTCATAGTCTGCTGCAGATGTTACTTCCTGCCAATTTGAAGGCAAATCAACCTCATCATAAGTCAAGGGAATAGGGGATGTTTCTACGCTATCATGAACGGTAAAATATAGCAGGTACTCTGCCAGTAAAGGAGCTTTATGAACTGCTAATTTCTCCTCAAAAGCAGGTGCAGCCTCGTAGCTGACATAACCCACTACATAATAGCCTTGCTCTTGGTAGCTTTCCACTTGTGCCAGCAAATCTGCCACTTCTTCTACATCTCTCGTTTTTAACTCTTTAATCGGCTGGGTAAAGATGTATCTCTCCCCCAAAGCCCTAAAATCAATCACTGTTTTTCTATGCATATTTCAAGTATAGCATAAAAAGGCAGATCAAGAAAAACTTAATCTACCTTTTACTCATCTATTTAATACAATCTATGCTTTAAAAAGATTTCCTGAGAATCCGTCTGTATTCTTAAGAAGTGCTTTAAAGACTTTTGATTTAAGCTCTACAGTTTTAGCTGTTCCTCCACCTGCTAGATCAGCCTCAACCGCCTTATCAAATAAGACTTTTAGCTCAGCATAATTAGTAATTTGTTTACCATCAATTTCAATTGCAGTAAATCCTTTGTCAGCTTTTGCTTTCACTTCTTGATAATAAGTTTTTTTCCATTCTTCAAGAGTACTAAATCTGTTATTAGAAACTTTCTTGATAATGAAGTCATCACCTAACATCTTATTATTTTCTTTATTAGCTGCATCTTGATACTTACTAGAAGCATATCCAACAAATCCATTCTCATATCCGAAGTAACCCCACATACGGAATGTATTGTGTTTAAAGGATGCCGCACCAGGAGCACCTGTACTTGTATTTCCACCATAGATACCAGTCATCATGTTCATATTGACATAAGCAGACCCAAAGTCCGTTGGATTATAAGTACCATCACCAGGAGCACCATGTTTCGTCATTAGGTTATTAGTAATTAAATCATCAATAGTATTGATTGCTACTTTTTTCTCATCCTCTGTCAACTCACGAATTTTATCGAACTGATGGCCTGAATTTCCATTACGATATTGTCGATCCATTTTCTTGAACCAGCGACTCGTATTTCCATTTAACTGCGGTAATACAGCATCAGCCTCAAGATGATCTAACATCATAAGAGCATCATTGTAATTCTTCATATAGTGATCAATTTGTTCACGAGTCTGTAATTTTTCAGGATCTGGGTTATACCATTGATTTCCGTCATTTTGACGATGATAAGCCATATTAACCCCTAATGCTCCATATTCACCATTTGAAGTTGATTTATCAGGCGTTTGTAACATACCCTGCGCGTACGCTTCAAGATCTGTACCTTGACGATGTCCATGACCACCAAGATATGCCATACGGTCATTTACGTGAGTTGTTTCATGTGTAAATGCTGAAATACCAAAGTCCTCTAACATATTTGTTACCATGAAGAAAACTTGTTCATCTTCATATGGTTTTGCATAGACTTTAGCCATCGCTCCCATATTCCAATTAATTTGATGCCATCTATCTGTTGGACCAAATAACTCACGAATTGGTGTCGCTACCTTACCATCTGTACCATATCCACGACGATTAGCATCCTTAATACCCGCATAAGCTTGATTATCCCATACAGGTGTAGGAACCATATTTTGGCTCTTAAGCAGTCTATCTCGAACATTCGGAAGTGCAAGACGTGACCAGAAGTCTAAGTATGTTTGTTGTGCTTTAGCTACATAATTAATACGTTCTTTGAAAGCTTCACGTTCAGCTTCCGTATTTTTACCATATTTTTCAAATGAACTATAAGCCATAGTATTATAGGTTGAAATCATAAAGATATGTGCTTTCTTCAAGTTCAATAATGGTAAAATCATACGTGCATGCATATTATTATTCAGACCATCAAAGACACGATGACGTTTATTTTTGAAATCTGGATTTGTTGTTTCAGGTTCTACAACATAAACATTTTTCGCTGAGTGAATAAACCAGTCGTTAAGATCTGTATCATTTGTGAAGAGACGCATATTATAATCTAAGAAACTACGTAAATCACCTTTACCAGTGTCTCCTGCAATAATTTCACGGTATGCATCTTGAGTTCTATCACCCTTTAAGTTCTTTTCTTGCGAGCCAATTCGAATCAATCTGTCAATAACACTTGGTGTCGTACCATAGAAGTCTGGTTTAAACATCATCATATTCTTAATGTTCAAGTCACCATATTCAATTCCATAATAACGATTGAGGTAAGTAAGAGCCATCATTATTTTAGCTTTGTTATCTTCTACTTTTTTAAGAAGAGCTTTCATGGCTGCTTCGTCACCGTTTAATTGATGGTCTTCGTTTTCGACTAAAGCTTTGACTAATTTATCTAAATTAGCTTTCGTTTCTTCAAAGCTTTCTTCAAGGAACAAGTTACGAATGTAGTTGTTCTTATGATTTTCACTATTCTCAGCTGGTTTATTACGTTTATCCATTAAGTCACGAACTTCTTGTGAAATTAATTGAACACTATCTAATTTCATTTTAATCTCACTGATTAGTTGAGTACGATCTTTAACTACCATATTTGGTGTGTAAACTACATCACCTAAATCTGTAATACCGTATTCTTTTACTTGTTCTACGTTTGACGTAGCTTTAGCTGATACAGCTTTTTCTTCTTTCGTACCATCAGCGTAATGAATCATAATATGATCAACATCAGATAAGTCCGTTACAAATTGTCCATCTTTCATACCTGTTACAGATAATACTTCAGTCGTTAATAATTTAGAACCTGCAGGAATTTTATTTCCTTGATTGATAATCCATTCTTTATTGTAGAATGGTTGAAGTTTTTCAATATTACGGTATGCAAGCTCACGTTCTGCATTGTAATCTTGAGTATCTTTATACGTATCAGCTTTTGGTTTGGCTTGATTCAATTTATCTTCCACAAGTGGAACAATTTCAAATTTATCGGCTGTGATACCCATTGCCTCGATTTTTTTATTTGCTTCTTCAAGACTAATTTCTTTAATTCTATTAGAACGTGAGCGTTTATATGAACGACTACCTGTACTAACATCTTTTACTACAAAGTTTCTTTCTAGTACATCGTTTGTATAGTAACCATCTTCAGTATCAATATCTCTAGATCCGTAGAATTCTTCACCGTTTTTAACTTTCATCATTGAAACAGTATCTGCAACTCTACCCCATGTCCAGTTTTTACTGATGAAACCACCAACTTCAACAGGGTTCTTAATATCGATAGTACCTTTAGTCACCGCATTACGTACAGAAGCATATTTATCAATACCGTTAGGATCAGAACCGTTATCCGTAACAGCAACAAGTCCACCAGCACGAGCTTTATTAGCAACCATATCAGCATCTACATAAGCTTTCTTAATGTTACCTTTCCAAACTTCACCGGCGATACCAGCCATACCCCAAGGTCTATCACCAACACCAGTAAGTTTCCCGATAAAGGCAATATTTGTCAGTTGTCCACCAATATCTACCTTATTAGTGATACCAGATATTCCATCTTTACCAAGAATGCTACCAGTAACTTTAACGTTCTCAACAGTAGCATTTTTAACAGATCTAGCAAGGGCAGAAATGTTTTCAATCCAAGGCATATTGATGTTAACGTTAGCTAAGTTAATATTTTTAACTGAACCACCTTCGATATTACCGAATAGTTGACGTGCCATGTTGTGGATTGAATATTGTTTACCATCAACACTTGTTAAGTGACCGCTAAATTTACCAGGTACATATTCCTTATTTGGAGTTGGTACGTTAGTTGCATTAAGGTCTGCACCAAGTTTAAACTCACCAGTTGGGTCTTTTTGCATATCCTCAATGAGTTCTTTAAAGTTGTAATAGACATTTCCAATCTTTGGTAATTGTTTTTCAAAGTAATGAACATACTCTTCACTTAGTGTATCATCAGCTCTACGTTGAACTAAGTCAGGAGCTTTTGCTACAACTTTGTACAATGTTTTTCCATCAACAACCACTTCTTCAACAGAACTTACTGCAAGTCTTGTTGTCTTATTATCATGCGTTGTTACACGTAAATATAATGGAGCAACATCTGTTGGCTTTTCAGTTAATAAGCTCTTATCTGTTTCTTTTCCTTCAGCATCCACACTCATCAAGCTTGTTTCTTTGATGTTTTTGATTTCAACTTTTTTGAGGTCAATTCTTAGCGGTTCTTCTTTCAGAACTTCTTCCTCATCACCCTCACCACGGTCATAAACCATCTTCGTTTCAAGTTTATAATCCTTGTAGTACTGCAAATCTGTCAGGGTCGTTGTCAAGTCGTCTGGTGAAACATTCAAGGTTTTCACAATCTCATCACCTTTTTTCAGAGTTAGGGTGATAGATTTAATGGCCGCCTTACTTGGATTTTCTAGACTATATTTAACATCTGAAGTACGCTTGAAATCCTTAGGTTCAACTGCTGTGATGGTCAAAACTGGTTTTTCAAAACTCTTGGTACCACGTTTTAAAATTTTGTCTTGAGGTGCCTCAAGGATTTCCTCTGTAACTTTTGGAGCGTCTTCTGTTTTAACTCCCTTAATGGTATTAAAGGTCTTGGTGATTTTTTTCTGGCCTTCTTTTCCTTCTTGAGCTACAACTTCTAAGCCTTTTTTCAGTTGGTCATCTTCTTTAACAACTTCCTTAAATGGAATCTTTTCAAGACTTTCTTCTACAAGAGTTCCTTCAATTGGTTTTGTACCACGACTTACCTGTTGGTTTACAGGCTCCTTGGTAACTTCTGTGCTAGTTGAAAGAACTTGGTCAGTTTTAACACCTTCTACTGTTTTATAAGTTGTTTTAGTAACTTGACTTCCTTTTTCACCATTTCTTACGACAGTTTCTTCGTCCGTATACTTGGTTGGATCCTCAGTCGTTTCAGTTTTGTAGTCTAGGTCTGTAGTCGATGTTTCAACAAGGGTTCCCTCAGTTACTTTGTACTCAGGTAACTGTTCTTGTACAAGGGCATGACCTGCTTTATCTTCTTCTTGAGTTCCTTTGGCTTCTACTGGAGCCTCTGGCAATTCTGGTTGCGTCAGAGCTTGTCCTACCTTACCTTCTTCTTGGGTTCCTTTTACTTCTACTGGAGCATCTGGCAATTCAGGTTGCGTTAAGGCTTGGCCTTCTTTACCTTCTTCTTGAGTTCCTTTTACTTCTACTGGAGCATCTGGCAATTCAGGTTGCGTTAAGGCTTGGCCTGTCTTACCTTCTTCTTGTGTACCTTTTGCTACTTGGTAAGTTGGTTCAGCTTGTGGTACTAGAGTTGGGGCAGGTTGCACCTCTTTCTTAGTTCCGACTGCAATAACTTGCGACACAGGATTTTGGACTACTTGGTTTTCGATGACTTCTCTAACTTCTTGACCGTTGACCATCGATACTTTAGTTACAAGGCGACGCTGACCATTTACTCCAGCTGTGACGATACGAGTCTGTCCTTCTGCTAGATTCGCATCTGGGATTGTGACCGTTTCAAAAGGAATCTCCACCAAGTTCTCTTCTTGTCTTGTCTGAGGCTTCTCAGAAACTGGTTTTTCTTCAACAGCAGGAGCAACTGGATTCTCTACTACAGGTTTTTCGATGACAGTTTCTGGAGTGACAGCAGGTCTTTCTTGAACGACTTCTGTTTTCTCGATTTCATTTGCATTTTGCTTTTCAACTGGCAACTGAGGCTTCTCAGCTGAAGCTGGTCTTGATGGATGGAGTTCTGCTTCCTTGAAGTATCCGATGTATTCATAACCATCAATGTGGATAATCCCTTCAGCCAAGCCTTCATGTGTAGAGGCTGAAATAGTTTGGTTATAAGAGAGCAATTCTTTATTTTCAAATGCGAATGTCCCATAAGGTACAAAAGTGCTGGCTCCTAAAGAACCAATCAAGAGAACACCTAGAACTTCTCTACGACCTTTTTTAGACACCAAAAAGACTGCTAGAGAAGCAGTTGCCAAGCCAAGACCTGCCAAAGCTAATTCCTTACTTCCTGTATAAGGAAGTTGTTGACTGGTAGTTACCTTCTTGCGATAAACTACATAAAGAATATCATCATCTTGAAATTCTGTAGGAACCTCATGGTGAATCAGGGCTTTTTCAGACTCAGTCAATTCCTGCTCCGCCAAATAACGGTAATGAACGCTATGAGCTCCACCAACTTCATTGGCTTGCACCTTATCTACTGAAAAAGTACTAGCACCAAAAAGGAAGGCCCCGATGGCTACAGGACCTACCCCAACAGTTAGCTTACGAATCGAATATTTGGTGATTTTTTCTAGTTGTTGTTTTGTTTTTCTCATTCTCACGACTTTCTGATAGAATCTTGTGGATAATGCGCACGCGCACCTCCAATTAATTTTGGACGGCTAGCGAGAGCCGTTACATGGGCATGCCCAATCTCTCTCAAAAGAGGGCGAATCGGAACCTGAACATGCTTGACATGCATGCCAATTGCAGTGTCTCCGATATCCAATCCAGCATGAGCCTTGATAAATTCAACCTCAACTGGATCTTGCATAAACTTGAAGGCTGCCAACTGACCTGAACCTCCTGCATGGAGAGTTGGAAGGACACTGACGATTTCCAGGCCAAACTGCTCTGCCACCTGACGTTCAACAACGAGGGCCCGATTGACATGTTCACAACCTTGAACAGCTAGATGAATTCCTTTTTCCTCTAAGATATCTAGGATGGTCTTCACGATGATTTCCCCAATTTCTTGGCTGGATTCCTTGCCAATCTGACCACCTATCACTTCACTAGAAGAAAGGCCCAAAACAAAAATGGATCCTTGCTTCAAATTGGCCTTTTCTAATACATCTTTTACAATCTGGCTTGTTTCTCTTTGAATGTCTTTTTCCTTCATACTTGATACCTCTTTTGTCATTATCTATCATATCGTTTTTTCTACGTTTTAGCAAGATAGACAACCTAGAAAGCTTGCCCAATTACGCATAAAACTCCCAGAATTGACTGGGAGTTAGCTAGTTTCTATTCCATTTATGTATATTTCAACCGTCGTCCCTTTGTCAGGGGCAGAATCAATCTTCATCTGGTAATCTTCTGCAAAATGAAGTTTGAGCCGTTGGTCAACGTTTTGAAGACCAACTCCCCCACGTTTGAGTTGACTTTGACTACTATCGCTAGCATCTTGGAAACCAACCCCATCATCCTCAATGCGGATGACTAGTCCTGAACCCTGTTTCTGAACAGAAACTCTAATATGTCCCTGACCTTCCTTTTCCTTAATGCCATGGTACAGGGCATTCTCTACTAAGGGTTGTAACACCAGCTTGGGCAAAACTAGCTTATCAAAGGCAGGATTTTCATTAATTTCGTATTCCAGCTTATCTCCATAGCGTTGTTTTTGGATAAAGAGATACTGGCGGACATGATTAATTTCGTCAGAGAGGCAAATCAAGTCCTTGCCTTGATTGAGCGCCAAGCGGAAGTAGGTAGCCAAGGACTTGGTCACCTGCACCACACGCTGACTATCTTGAAATTCAGCCATCCAGATAATAGTGTCCAAGGTGTTATAGAGGAAATGCGGATTAATCTGGCTTGATAAAGCTTGAAGTTGGTACTGACGGGTCGTTTCTTCTTGCCTGCGAACATCTGCCATCAACTGATCAATCTGATCCAACATGGCATTGAACTGACGAGACACTTCTCTCAGTTCATAGGCACCAGCTTCCCTGGCACGCAGATTTTGTGTCCCAGAAGCAATTTCCAGCATGGTTTCTCTCAAATCCTTCAAAGGAGCAATCCAGCGTTTAAGACTGAACCACACCAAGCAGAGACAAGCAAGAAGAGAGGTGATACTGGCCCCAAGCAAGGTCCACATGAGTTGACTCCGAACCTGGTCTAACTTCTCCAGCGAAGACACACCAAGCACCGTCCAATCAGTTCCAGCAATCTTTTCTTGACTGACGTAGGATTTGTGATCTGGAGTATAGCCCTGCCCTGTCTCAATATAGGGTTTCATGGCCTCCATTTCGCTAGACGAACTATAAACTGTGTGTTGAGGATGATAAACAAATTCATGGTTTTCATTGATGATGAAGGCAAAGCCCTGCTGACCCAACTGAAGCTGGTTGAGATAGGCTTCTAGAGTTTCGTAGGAAATATCCAAACGAAGCACGCCCAGATTGGTTCCCTTTGCATCAATAAGTTCTTGAGTGACAGAAATGACCCACTGACTATCTGATTTACGAGCTGGAGTCAAAATGGGCATGGCTCCCTGATGAATGGCCTTTTGGTACCAATCCTCAGCCATCATATCAGAAGAAGTTTTCATCTGCACACTGTCATCTGTAGAAATGAGCTGACCAGACTTGGTTACCAGCACAACAGCTTTCAAGTCCTGGTCTGACTTTAAGATGGTCAAAAACAGATCTCGAATTCCCTTGACCTTGTCTTGACTGGGATTCTCAGCATAGGATAAAACATCTGCCTGCTGGGTCAAACTAGTCGACGTGGTTTCTAATTTTTTGATATAAGACTGGATAAAGTGGCTAGTCTGACTGATAGTCGTCTGGCTATTGCCCTCAATAGTAGCCTCAATGGCTGAAGAACTAGATTGATAGTAGAAAGTCCCAACCAGAGCTAGGAGAATGAGAAAGACCAGAAAGATGGAAATAACCATTCTGACTAGGAGAGAAGAACGCTTCATCGACCTTCTCCCTTCTTAAACTGACGAGGGGTCACACCTGCAATCTGTTTAAAACGTTGAGTAAAGTAGTTCATATCTTCAAAACCAACCTTTTCGGCTATCTCATAAATCTTTAAATCCGTGGTCAGAAGCAAGAGCTTGGCTTGTTTGACACGCTCTCGTACCAGATAATCCTGAAAAGGCAGCCCCAACTCTTTCTTAATCAAGGAGCTCATATAAGTCGGACTAAAGCCCAAGTCACTGGCCAAAGACTTTAAACTAAACTGACTGTCAGCCAGATGGGACTGGATTTTCTGGGCCATATTTCCCTCAAACTTATCAGTCAATAAATCTTGTAACTGCTCTTCTTTCTCTTCCTTATCCAACTTTTGCTTGATTTTCCCCAGCATTTCCTCGATATCCTGACGAGAAAAGGGCTTGAGCAAGTAGTCATCTACACCGAGTTTGACAGCAGACAAGGCATAATCAAAATCATCGTAGCCTGTCAAAAAAACTAGATGCACCTGAGGATAGGTTTCTCGGACCAGACTGGCCAACTGGATGCCATTTAGCTGAGGCATGTTGATATCGGTTAAAATGATGTCTGGCACCTGCTTTTGAATCAAGTCCCAAGCCTGCCTTCCATTTTCAGCCTGACCGATGATTTCCATATCGTAGGCTGCTACATTGACCAGCTTAGTCAAGCCTTGTCTTACTAGATATTCATCTTCTACAATTAAGATTGTGTAGGTCATGCCCTGCTCCTTTACCACTTACTAGTATCAGTATAGCAAAATTCTCCTCTAACTGCTTAGGAAAGACTTCTTAATCTACATAATCTAGTAAATAAGCATAGCCTTTTTCTTCCATTTGGTCTTTGGGAATAAAGCGAATAGAGAGACTATTGATACAGTAGCGCAAGCCACCCTTGTCCTGTGGGCCGTCCGTAAAGACATGGCCAAGGTGAGAATCTCCAATTCGGCTTCTCACTTCCATGCGCGTCATATTGTAGGATTTATCTTCCTTGTAGGTGGCAACATCTGGGCTGATTGGCTGCGTAAAACTAGGCCAACCACAACCAGACTCAAACTTGTCCTTTGATGAAAAGAGGGGTTCGCCAGTTGCTACATCCACATAGATACCAGAGTCAAATTTATCCCAGTAGCGGTTAGAGAAAGCCCGTTCTGTTTGATTTTTCTGGGTGACTGCATACTCCTCAGGTGACAAGGTCTTTTTCAATTCTTCATCATTTGGTTTGGGATATTTGCTGGCATCGATGACGGGATAGGCTGCCTGATTGACATTGATATGGCAGTAGCCATTTGGATTTTTCTTGAGATAGTCTTGGTGGTAATCCTCAGCCACTACAAAATTCTGCAGACTCTCCTTTTCAACTGCTAGAGGTTGGTCGTATTTCTTAGCCACCTCATCAAAGACTTGGTTAATCACCTCTAAATCCTTATCATCTGTATAATAAACACCGGTACGATACTGGGTACCCACATCATTTCCTTGTTTATTTTTGCTGGTTGGATTGATAATTCGGAAGTAATGAAGCAAGATTTCCTTGAGGGAAATTTGCTTGGCATCATAAGTAACATGGACAGTCTCCGCATGACCTGTTTGGTTAATCAATTCGTACTTGGTTGTTTCCCCTCTACCATTCGCATAACCTGATACGGCATCTGTCACACCGGGAACGCGTGAGAAATATTCCTCCACTCCCCAGAAACAACCTCCAGCCAGATAAATTTCGTGCAAGTCTGCGTCTTTGCTAACTTCTGTTTTTTTCACTGTTTTTCCTCCTTGGCTAACTGATGCTTTCTCAATTTGCGAGCTATCTGTCTGCCCTGCATTTCGCATCAATAGAAAATAGAAACCACTTATAGCTAGGACAAAAATTCCTGCCAAGACAAACAATTTTACTTTATCATTCATGACCTTTCGCTACCCCATTTCTTTCAATGTTTTTAAAATCATATCCTTATCCATAAAACCTGGTTGCGTTTTGACCAGCTTGCCTTCCTTGTCTATAAAGGCTTGAGTTGGGTAAGAACGAACACCATAACTTTCCAAAAGTTTACCTGACGGGTCAATTAGAACTGGGAAATGTTTATAATCCAAGCCCTTGTACCAGTTCTTAAAGTCTGCTTCAGCTTGTTCTCCCTTGTGTTCAGGAGACACTACCGTCAAGACCACATAATCATCACCAGCATCTTTAGCAATTTCATCCGTATCAGGAAGGCTGGCTAGACAGATGGAACACCAAGAAGCCCAGAATTTAAGATAGACTTTCTTGCCCTTATAATCAGACAAGCGGTAGGTCTTACCATCTACTCCCGTCAGTTCAAAATCAGCAACTGCCTGACCCTTGGTGGCAGTTCGCCCACTGACTTGTTCTGTTTTGGTTTGCTCCTTCATAGTAGATTCGTCTGACATATTTTTAGCCGAACAGGCTGCCAAGCAACAGATTGAGCCTACTCCAAGGAGACATGTTTGCCATTTTTTCATTTCTTTTTCCTCTCTATTCAAATAATCTTGTCAAAATAGAAGCATTTCCCAAAAGCACCAAAATTCCCATCACGATAATGAGGAAACCACCCACTTTTTTGAGGGTTCCTAGATAAGGATGGAGTTTTCGGAAATGTTTCAAAACAGAGCTGGAGGCTAGAGCTAGAATCAAAAATGGTAGCGCCAAACCCAGCGTGTAAATCAACATGAGAGCAGCTCCCTGCCAAGCACCTGAGCCACCTGAAGCCGCTAAAGCCAAAACAGAGCCAAGAACCGGCCCCACACAAGGCGTCCAAGCAAAACTAAAGGTCAATCCCAGTAAAAATGCCTGACTATAGCCCTTACCCTTTTGCCCCTGTCCCTGTAATTGTAGCCTTCTTTCCTTGTAGAGTCCCTTCAAATGTAAGACTTCCATCTGGTGCAAGCCCAAGAGAATGATCACCGCACCCGTCACATACTGAAACCAAGAAGCATAAAGCAAATTGCCTAAAAAACCAGCTCCATAGCCCAGTAAGATAAAAACAAAGGAAATCCCCGCTATAAAGGCCAGAGTTCTCAATAGACTAACAAGTGAGATTGAAAATTTTTCGCTAGAAGCCTGGGTACCATCTTTGTCATCCAACAAGACCCCTGCATAGACCGGTAACAAGGGTAAAATACAAGGAGAAAAGAAGGAAAGAATTCCAGCAAGAAACACACTGATAAAAAAGATTATATTATCCATCGCCTTCCTCCATTCTTTGATTTGATAGGACTATTATAGCCCCAAAACTCAAGGAAAAACAGGGACAATGATAGGGAAAAATAGGAATTTAATCAGATTATGTAAAAAATGTTGCAAAAAAAGCCAGACAAAGCCTGACTTTGATGGAAACTGAAAGGAAAATTCACTAGTCTTCCCTACTTATCTGATAATAAATAAGGTCCGCAAGATAGCCTTTTCTCTCTACACCATTGCTAATAGTCTTTAGATAGGACATTCCAGCCTTCTCCATGACACGACCTGAAGCTGGATTGAGACTGGCATATCGAGCTCTAACTTTTTGAAAACCTGCTTGAGTAAAACAGAAGTCCAAGACAGCTTTCAATGCTTCTGTCATAAACCCATGTCCCCAGTAAACCTTGCCTAGCACATAGCCAATTTCACAAGAAGAATCATTCTCATCTATTGCAACGATGCTGATATCTCCTATTACCTGCTCCGGGTTTTCTTTGAGACAAATGGCCCATTTGTAATAGTTGGGATTGGCATAGGAGGCAACCCAATTGCGAATCGAATTTCGAGTCACCTTGACATCAGGATGAGGATCCCAAGTGACGTAGGTTAGATTTTCAGCGGACGAAGCCCAATTCTGAAACATGGCTTCTGCATCACTTTCCAAAAATCTTCGCAAGATTAAACGATCTGTCTGTAATACTTGCATGATACTACCTCGCTTTCTGATAGATGATTCTCTGCCCAACCTCAATTTAAATTTACTTTGCTTTTGAATTTCAAGGCTCAATCTAAAAAGGTCCCCGGACCTCCTCGCTTATTTATTTCCGTGCTCGGGGTAAAAAAACTAAACTCAGTAACAGCTAGAAAACAAGTTTTTACTCTAGTTACTTGACGCAGTCGCTGTCTGGTTTGAAATGCGCTTTTCCAAGCTTTTTCAAACCTAGTCATCGTTGCGGGGGTAAGACAAGGAAAATCGAACTCTTCTAGTTACCGAATTTTCTCTCTCTTTTTTATTTCAAGGTGAGATGCTGAAAACCTCCACTGGAGGTTCCTCATTTTCTTATTTCTAAACTCGGGGTAAAAAGGTCCCCCGGACCTTTTTACTCCCAAAAGTCATCGAATACAGTGATGGGTAGGTGACGTTTGTGTTGGCCTTTGTGCCACCAGTTTTCGATTCTTGCTTGGGCTTCTGGGCTGATTGTTTTGCCTTCTAGGTAGTCGTCAATCTCTTCATAAGTGACTCCGAGGGCTACTTCGTCAGCTAGGCCTGGTTTGTCTTCTTCTAGGTCTGCTGTTGGGATTTTTTCATAAAGGGCTGGGTCTGCACCAAGTTCCTTCAATAGTTGTTTTCCTTGGCGTTTATTGAGTCGGTAAAGAGGGAGAATATCCGCACCACCGTCACCAAACTTGGTAAAGAAACCTGTGATATTTTCCGCAGCATGGTCTGTTCCAATGACCGCTCCACTATGGGAACCAGCAAGGGCATACTGAGCAATCATACGGCAACGTGCCTTGATATTTCCCTTGTTGAAGTCTGAAATAGGACTACCTGTCGCTTCAACTGCAGCTGTCATGGCATCAGCTGATTCCTTGATATTCACAACCAAGCTGACATCTGGCTGGATGAATGCTAGGGCTTTTTGAGCATCTGCTTCATCGGCTTGTACTCCATATGGCAGGCGGACAGCGATAAATTTGTAGCTGTCATCTCCCGTTTCTGCTCGCAGTTCTTCCATAGCCAATTGAGCTAAACGTCCTGCTAAGGTTGAGTCTTGTCCCCCAGAAATCCCTAGTACAAAGGTTTTAAGGAAGGGATTTTTTTTCAAATATCTTTTTAAGAAATCAATGGAACGACGGATTTCTTCCTGGGCATCAATCACCGGTTTGACACCCAGCTCTTGGATAATCGTTTCTTGCAAACTCATTCTTCTTCTCCTTCACCAAGGGCTGCCTTGCGCATTTTGTCAATCAAGTCCATCTTGTCTTGCCATACATCACGCGCCAAATCCACTGGATAATGCTGCGGATTGAGCACACGCTTGTATTCATCCCAAAGCTTGTCAAATTCCTTACGAGCATAATCCTGAATCTCAGTCAAGCTAGGCAGGTTGTATATCAATTTCCCGTCTTTGAAGATATCCACCAAGAGAGGAACGGCATCAAAATTACGAACCGTCTTCTTGATGTAAGTATAGGTCGGATGGAACATCTTGATTTCTGTCATGCTGGCAACATCTACACCATCATAAGTGATATAGTCTCCTTCTGACTTGCCTTTTTCACGACTGGTAATACGCCACACCTGCTTCTTACCTGGCGTAGACACTTTTTCCGCATTATTAGACAGCTTAATCGTATTGCGCATCTGGCCATTTTCATCTTCGATTGCAACAATCTTATAAACTGCCCCAAGAGCTGGCTGGTCATAGGCTGTAATCAGCTTGGTACCCACGCCCCAGACATCAATCTTGGCCTTTTGCATCTTGAGGTTAAGGATGGTATTTTCATCTAGATCATTAGAAGCATAAATCTTAGCCTCTGTAAATCCAGCCTCGTCCAGTTGCTGACGAACTTTCTTAGAAATGTAGGCAATATCCCCAGAGTCAATCCGCACACCCATAAAGTTAATCTGATCACCCAGCTCACGCGCCACCTGAATAGCAGCTGGCACACCGATACGAAGGGTGTCATAGGTATCCACAAGAAAGACACAATTCTTGTGGGTCGCAGCGTAAGCCTTAAAGGCCTCATAGTCGTTACCATAAACCTGTACCAAGGCATGGGCATGAGTTCCCAAGACAGGAATATTAAAGAGTTTACCAGCACGCACGTTGCTAGTTCCATTGGCACCACCAATCACCGCTGCGCGTGTTCCCCAGATAGCCGCATCCATTTCTTGAGCCCGACGTGTCCCAAACTCCATCAAGGGTTCATCTTCAATGACTGAACGAATACGTGCTGCCTTAGTAGCCACCAAGGTCTGGTAGTTAACGATGTTCAAAAGAGCTGTTTCGACCAACTGACATTGGGCTAGAGGGCCTTCCACCTGCACAATCGGCTCATTAGCAAAAACCAAATCCCCTTCTTGGGCAGAACGAACGGTCAACTCCAACTTGAAATTGCGAAGGTAATTCAAGAATGCTCCATGATAGCCAAGCGACTCCAAATAGGCAATATCACTATCTGAAAAACGCAAGTCTTCAAGATAGTTCACAATTCTTTCCAAACCAGCAAAAACCGCATAGCCATTCTTAAAAGGCTGTTGGCGGAAATACACCTCAAAGACCGCCTTTTTATTGTGAATCCCCTGGTCAAAGTAAACCTGCATCATGTTAATCTGGTACAAGTCCGTGTGCAATGTCAAACTATCATCTGGATACATACTTTTCCTACTTCCTTAACTAGAAACCAATGAAAATTTTCAAGAACTTTCATGTGTTCCAATAAATTAGTACTATTATATCACATTTTAGCTGGATTGAGAAAAGAGTAACAAGCTATTCACCACTCTCCAGTTCAGCCATATCTTGTTCAAATTTTTTCTGAGCCCATTCGCCATAGCTCTTAAGACCAAGATTGCCAATAAAGGCCCAGGGCAGGTAAATGACATAAGTAATTGCCCAAGCAGATAGGTATTTAAAATTCAAAGGATTGTGCTGATAAATTTCTATGTTGAATTGATAATTCTGTAACATCAAAAGAGCCGTAATAGCCAAGTTTAGGAAAAAACAACCCAAAATCGTAAAATGAAAACGACTATAGTAGGTCACTCCCAGATAACGGGCACGATTGAAAAAGAAGAAAATTCCTACTATCAGAGTATACACTAGAAAATTCGGATTAAAAAGAGAGGGAGCCAACACTGCCACCAAATAGCTTAGAAGCACAAGCCCAATGAAGAGGGTAAAAGACTCTGCCCCAGCTTTATTGATTAGTTGTTCTTCTCTTTCGTCAAGTAATTGATAATGAATAAATTTATTTACCATCTTCTTCCTCCCAAAATAATTGGTCTAGGGTTTTCCCTAAACATCTGCAAATGGACTGGCAGAGCGAGAGACTGGGATTGTATTTCCCTGCCTCTATCAAACCAATAGTCTGGCGTGTCACACCAACAGCCTCTGCCAGTTGACCTTGAGTTAAATCAAGCTCAACCCGAGCTAATTTTAATTTTAAATTTTTAGCCACCTGCGTCCTCCTTATAGTTTTAATACTCATCTACTCTTAAAAAATCCAAAACTAACACAAGCTGTCAGCTATTTATTATAACCTCATTAATTAGCACTCCAATATTATCTTCAACCTAAAATCAGTATGTTGGATTGTTTGAAATAAACTTCCTAGTTTACTCTTTTATTTTTGTTTAGTATTAGCTTTAGTAGAATCTTTTAAACGAGTTTTTATTGCTTGTACTTCTTGTTTAGTTTAGTTGGTTTCATATTACTATTATATAATGCTTTTGGAAATGAGTCTAGTATAAGTCAAAAACGTGGTGAACAGCAAGAGAAGGAGCATACCAAGATGACTGATTTTTTGCTGGTTTTAAGTATGCAAAATAATACTAAACGAAACTAAAATGAATACTTCTTGCTTTTCTTGAGAGTGAAAAAGTACAATAAAATGATTGTAGTGATTACCACAAGATACTGACTAATAGACATCGTATTTGAAGCCACAAATACAGGTAAAGAATAAAAAGGAAGAAGTTCAATTGCTTTGATAAACAAATCATTACTAGTATTCATCATAATCGTATTTAATATATTAGGGATAAAGAGTAGTAAAGCAACTAAAATACCAAATATCAAGCCACTTTTCAATTTGTATAAATAGAAAATGTAAGATAATAGAAAATAAAATAGGACTAACAAAATTGTATTGACTACAATAGCTACTATAAAATCTAATCCTAAATCACCTGGAACACCCAATTTACATACGATGACTAGTAGCACAATGCCATTCAAAGCATAAATAATAGAAACTGAGATGGCATATAGAAAATTAGACAAGACGTAAATCATCCGATTTTTCTTTTGATTATAAAATAAACTGATCGTATTGTTAGAAAAATCCCTGCTAATAATTCGGTTAGCATGTATAACAGCCATTAACATACCGAGCATAGCATAAAAATTTGAAATATGCTTAATACCAAGTGATGTCCCTTGAGTCTTTAGAATAAAGAATGTAACCAGTATCGGCGGTATAAACGAGATAATCAATCCGAGATATATTACGCCTGATGAATATAAATCTCTTATATTTTCCTTAAGAAAATTCAATTTATTTAATTTCATGATTATAACCTTCCTTTATTTTGAACGATTTAGATAAATATCTTTAAGCGTCTCTTTTTTAGTTTCAAAATCAACTACTTTAATAGAGTTTTCGTTAAAAAATTTAAAAAGCTCACTACTTTGAATATTCCCAGACATAGTAATTTTCAGTCCCTCTTCCTGAACAATATCCCCAAATTCTTGTTTGGTAAGGAAAATGTCTTTATCTGTAGCTGATGAAAAAGCTATCTCAAACAAGCAATTATGTCTATCTTTTCCTACTTTTTGGAATGTCAAAAGCCCGTTCTCCAAGAAAAGGACCCTCTCACAAATTTCTTCAATATCTTCTAATTTATGACTCGATATTAAAATTCCCACATTTTCATGTAAAGCTAAGTTTTTTAGAACTGCTAAAACTATTTGTGATGATTCAATATCTAAACCATTAGTCGGTTCATCTAAAATCAATATATCAGGTTCCGTAACGAGAGTTAGAAGCAAAGCTAATTTTTGTTTTGTACCTAAAGAATAGGTCTTTACTTTTTTATTAATAGACTGAGTCAAATCTAACTCTTGGATCAAACTTCCAAATCTTTCTTTATTGTAGTCAACACCATATAAATTTGACAAATATTTTAAATTCTCTAAACCTGTTTTAGATAAAAATAATTTTGGTTCTTCGATTAAATACCCAACATTATCACTACTTATAATATTCCCTGAAGTCGGTTGATTATTCTGAACAAGAATTTTCATCAATGTACTCTTGCCAACTCCGTTTCTCCCTACTAGACCAACAATTTCACCCTTATTAAGTGCAAAATTTATATCTTTGAGAATGATTGAATGAACATAATGCTTACTTACATTTATAACTTCCATTTTTTATTCCTCCATTAACATTCTTGGTTTTCTCTTTGATTCTCATTAATTTTAAAAAGTTGCGCCTCTTTTTAACAACATTATATCATATATCTAACTTAATGCAATATATAAATGTCATTTTGTAAAATTTTATTAACAAAAAACTCTCTACCACCTAAATGATAGAGAGTTTTCTGCTTATTCAATTTTCTCAAAACATCTACAGCATCGTAGGATTTCACATCTAATGTCTTAGCTACGACTGTATTGTCCTCAATATCGTCTAGAAAGACACAATTTGTAGATTATAACTGCTACTTATCGATAGTTACTCATATCCATTAGTCCACCTCCATACTTATGTCAAGCCCCCTCTTTACTTTATGATTTCATATTCTCCTTACAAATCTTTTTGGTAATAAAATCTTTTTCCTGTGTAGGGATAGTCTTGTAAGGTAAAAACTTCCTTGTAGCCATGCATTTTATAAAAATCTGGAGCTTGAAACTGGTAAGTATTGACAAAAGCAAAACGACAGTTTCGATTCTTAGCTTCAGTTTCTGCTTGCTGCAATAGGTTTGAACCGAGTCCTTGCCCTCTCAGTTCTTCTTTTACAAATAAATACTCGATTTCTAGCCAATTTCCAAAAGTCTCTGCTATCAAACCTGCCATGAGATTGCCCTTTTCATCTTCGACATAAAGATTAAGTGGCTCACTTTCAGCCTCTTCTCTTTTTGAACGGTTATAAACACGAATCAGATTCCCTATTTCTTGTGATTTATGGGATTCCTTATTTTCCAATCTAAAGTACATCTAAACCTCCTTAAACACTGTTACAGCTTGATTATAGTCTTATTTCAATAGACTGTCAAACTAGCAAAAACTCACCAAGCTAAGCTGATGAGTTTCAAATCTATTTTCTAAATTTCCACTGGCTATAAATCCCGAAACCGATAATCCAGATAGCTGAACCGATTGCTCCGACAAATGTAGACTCTTGTAGAAAGAGAGTTACAAAGACAAAGACAAAGAAGAGCATGGTTAAAGGATTTAGGAAACGATAATGGGGCATGAGATAACCATCTGCCATAAAGTCTGGTGACTTGCGATACTTGAGGTGAGCCACCATAATCAAGATATAAATGGCGATATAGACACCTGATGATGATGCCGTAATCAAGGCAAAGGCATCGGAAACTCCTGGCAAGATGTTAATAAAGGCTGCTAGGGCAATCAAGATTGCTGAGGCAATGATGGCATTTTGTGGCACGTTGTGGCGAGAGAGAGTATCTGCCTTAATTGCTTTTAGGAAGCGATTTGGCGAATCATGGGCAATCTGATACAAATGACGACCTGTTGAGTAGAGAGTTGAGTTAAGAGCAGATGCCGCTGATGTCAAAACGACGAAGTTAATCAAGGCTGCCGCCCACTTGACTCCTGCCAATTCAAACACTGTAACAAAGGGAGAATCAGCCGATGCAAGTTCACGCCACGGAATGATAGCCATGATGGCTAAGAGGGCACCACCGTAGAAAAAGGCGATACGCAAAGGAATTTCCTTAACGGCTTTTGGCAAGACCTGACGTGGATTTTTTGTTTCTGAAGTCGTTACCCCGATAAACTCAATCATGAGGTAGGCAAAGAAAACCATCTGGAAGGCCATGACAAAGTTAACTCCACCATTTGGGAAGAGGGAGAAATTGTCAGCAATATTGGCCAAACTTGCTACTCCATGTGGTGTCTTAAAGCCTGTCAAGACCATAAAGACTCCTGTGGCAATCATGGCTAAAATAGCCACAATCTTGACCATCGCAAACCAAAACTCAACTTCCCCAAAGAGTTTCACCGCAATCAAATTGACCAAGGCTAGAATAGTCAAAAATCCAATCTCAATCATCCAACTTGGCCAGCTAGGGAACCAGAACTGAACATAGTGAGAGATAGCAGTGATTTCCGCCATACCGATAAAGACAACGGATAGCCAGTAAGACCAAACCGAGAAATAACCCCAGCCCTTACCTAAATGGCGCGTGATAAAGTTGATAAAGGTATGTTGCTCAGGGTCTTGGTAGAGCATTTCCCCAACCGCACGCATCATGAGGAACATGAATGCTCCCGTAATCATATAAATTAGTACAATAGAAGGACCTGTTAGGCTGATAGAGCGACCTGCTCCCAAAAAGAGTCCTGTTCCAATTGTTCCCGCAATGGCCATAACCTGCACGTGACGATTGGTCAGACCACGCTCCATCTTATTTTTTTTCTTCTTTGAACTCATAACGTCTCCAATTCAATTTAAAATGGAAAAAGGAGTGAGTGAAGCGCACTGCCTCCTCACTCCTTTTTTTTATTTTTAGGCTGTTTTTTCAACCTTCAAGATTTTTACATCATAGCTACCAACAGGTGTTTCAATAGTTGCTGTATCACCTGTTTTCTTACCAATCAAGGCTTGTCCAATTGGGCTTTCATTTGAAACCTTACCTGCAAAGGCATCTGCACCCGCTGAACCTACGATAATATAAACTTCTTCTTCGTCCTCACCAATTTCTTGAATAGTGACTGTTTTACCAATCGCTACTTCATCATCGGCAACTGAGTCGCTATTGACGATTTCAGCATAACGGATTTTTGTTTCCAAGCTAGAGATTTGTCCTTCGACAAAGGCTTGTTCATCCTTAGCTGCTTCGTATTCACTGTTTTCTGAAAGGTCACCGTAGGAACGAGCAATCTTTATACGTTCTACCACTTCTGGTCGGCGAACCAATTTCAATTCTTCTAATTCTTTTTCAAGTTTTTCCTTTTCCGCTAGGGTCATAGGATATGTTTTTTCTGCCATTTTTCTCAACTTTCTTTCGATAGTATTGAATCTCTATCTGAGATTCTCATTGTTGTAGTCTTAGTTTGAACTACTATTTTGAGTAAGCTTGCTATTGACATGTTCAGCTACATTGCGATCATGTTCTTCCTGAGTAACCGCGTAATAGACTTTCCCATCTGTAACATTGGCTACAAAGTAGAGGTTCTCACTCTTAGTTTGGTTGATACTTGCTTCAATCGCGTCCTGACTTGGACTATCTACTGGACCAGGCATCAAACCAGGTTTTGTATAAACATTGTATGGTGAATTAATCGATGTATCAATTCCAGCATCATCTGCTAGGCTAATATTTTGACCAAGCTTCCCTTGGGCATACAAGATTGCAATATTGCTTTGAAGTGGCATACCAAGGTTCAAACGGTTGTAGAAAACACCTGCAATCAACTTACGATCTTCAGTCTTAGCACCTTCTTTTTCAACAAGTGACGCAATTGTTAGCAATTCATTGACTGTCAAGTTTTTAGACTTAATTGCACTATAGTGTGGGGTCAAGGTCTTATCCATAGCTGCCAACATCTCATCAATCAAGCTTTCAATAGTTGTGCTTTCCTTGATAGAGTAGGTTGCTGGGAAAAGATAACCCTCCAAACGGTAACGAGCTCCACTTTCTTTTGTCGGTAAGCTTTCGAGTAGGCTTGGATATTTAGTAGCTTCTTGACTGATAAAGTTATCATCTTGAACCTTAGCCAAGAAAGCATCCGCAGTCAAAGGCTCTTTAAATTCACCTTGTAATTGGCCTACAGCTTGGGCAATTTGCTCAATTGTATACCCCTCTGGAATGGTCAAATCTGCAAGTGAAGGTTCTTGAGGTTCAGGAGTACCACCTTTTTGTAGTTCCTTAATGATATCCTCTGTACTCATGCTCTTTTGCAAATTGTAATATCCAGCCTTCAGATCTGAATAATTCTTATATTTCGCATAGAAAGCAAAAATCACACCGTGTTTAATCACACCAGAATGCTCAAGAGTCGATCCAATCTCTTGGACATTAGATCCTTCCGGAATTTGAACGGTTACATACTTCTTAGAATTAGCGTCAACTGGTAATAAAGATGACTGGACATACTGATAACCGAAGTAACCACCTGCCGAAATCAAGGCAAGGAAAATCAGTAAAGAAATGAAGAAAGCCTTCAAATGTGATTTTTTCTTCTTGACAGGCTTAGCTGTCTCACGACGACTACGACGTGGACTTTCAGAAATAACTTCAACAGCTTCCGTTTCCATAACAGGTTCTGGTCTTGTTGCTTCCTTCTGTGTCTCTTTTTTCGCTTCAGTTTTATAAGAAACAGCTACTCTTGTTGGAGTTGTATTCAATTCTTTTTCAACATTTCGCGGACGATCAGCTCCTGGTCCCGGAACCGGTCTTGATGGACTTTCTTCAGCTGGAGAAGCTGGAACATCTTGACTTGGATGACGAGGAGTAATCGGAGCTTCTACTCTCGATTCATCTGCCGGTGATGCAGGCATATCCTCACTAGGATGTTTTGGAACACGTGGTGCATTCTCCATAATTTTTTCAACAGCTGATAGGGATGCAACCATAACATCTTCATCTGCGAGTTTTGTTTCAGGGACAAATAGAGCTTCTTTTTTCTCTGCAATTTCAGTGGCCTCTTGGCGAATCCCTTCATTACGTTTTACTTTTTCTAAATCGCGTAAAATCTGCTCTTTAAAGCTTAATTTTTCGTCTTCTCTTGGCTTTTCACTCAAAAGTTTATCCTCCTCGTTGACAATCCATAATATTATATCTTAAAAACGAAAGAAAAGCAACCTAGCATGCTTTTCTAGCTTATTTTTTAGCTTCCCAGACCATATCATACCATGTTTCCCCTGCAAAGGTTGACTGGGACTGGCCTTCATTGACAAATCCATGCCTTTCATAGTAGGCAATGAGATAGTCATGACAGGTTAGGTTAATACCTTCTCTTTCGTGTTCAAGAGCCAGTTCTTTCATGGCTGTTAGTAATTTCTGACCAAGTCCAAGGCCCTGTGCCTCCTTGGCAATAGAAAGACAGGTCACAGAGATATAACCACCAGGCTCATGACTATAATCTTCTATCTCTTCTGTAAAAGACTGATCTTGCAGATGGCGGTATGGTCCAACTGGCCCTTCTATATACCCCATGATTCTGCCTTCTTTTTCTGCAACCAGAAACGAGGTCTGAATTTCTCGCAAATGCGCCTCAAAAACAGAGCGAGGAATGGCTTCTTCAATCGAGAAATTTTCTAGTTCGATTTCGACAATCCGATCCAAATCTTCTAATTTTGCTTGTCTGATCTTCATTGTGCCTCCAGATAAAAGGGATTAAACCAAATCATACTAAAACCCTGGCTAGTTTCATAAAGAGAAGTTTCTTCATCAATAAAACCGTTCATTTCAAAATAGGAAAGCAACTCAGAAGGACTCTTCAAACGAATCCCTTTGTAATCCAGCTCAACTGCCACCTCTTTCAATGCTGCAAGAAGAAGTGTTCCCAAGCCCTGTCTCTGATGGTCAGTATCAATGACTAAAGAATGTATTTCTAGACATTTCGGATTGTGTGGGTAAGGACCACCTAGAACATAGCCCAGAAGCTGATTTTCATCCCTAGCTAGAAGAAAGGTATCCGCATACTTACGGATACTTTCTTCTAAAATATGGGAAGGTTGCTGCTTTTCAGCTGGAAAAGATGAAGCCTGAAGTACCTCTATCTCAGCCAAATCAGACTTACTTGCCTGAATGATCTTAATTGGAATTTCCATGGGAAAATCCTATTGAACATTGCTTGTCAAGTTAGACAAGAGTCGCTCAAATGAATATTCATAGGTTTGTATATCTCCTGCTCCCATAAAGACATAGACAGCATTGTCATGGTCTAGGAGTGGAGAAACATTTTCAACAGTGATAACTTGGTGTTTCTTATTGATTTTATTGGCTAGGTCTTCTACCTTAACATCACCATGGTCTACTTCACGAGCAGATCCATAAATTTGCGCTAGGTAAACCGCATCCGCTTGGTTCAAAGCATGGGCAAATTCGTCCAACAAGGCAATGGTTCTAGTAAAGGTATGCGGTTGGAAGACTGCTACAATTTCCTTGCTTGGGTATTTCTGACGAGCCGCATCCAAGGTCGCAATAATTTCTGTTGGATGGTGGGCAAAGTCATCGATAATAACTGTATCATTAACAATTTTCTCAGTGAAACGACGCTTAACACCGGCAAATGTTTTCAAGTGTTCACGCACCAAGTTCAAATCAAATCCTGCTGTGTAAAGAAGACCAATAACGGCTGTCGCATTCATGATATTGTGACGACCAAAGGTTGGAATGTGGAATTGCCCCAAGTCTTGTCCACGGAAATGAACGGTGAAGGTTGAACCAGTTGTTGAACGAAGAAGATCACTAGCGACAAAGTCATTACCTTCTGCTTCAAAACCATAATAATAAATTAGTGCATCAGACGTAATCTTACGCAATTCAGCATCTTCACCGTAGATAAACAAACCTTTGGTAATTTGTTTAGCATAGTCGTTAAAGGCATTGAAAACATCCTCTAGACTTGTGAAATAGTCTGGATGGTCAAAGTCAATGTTGGTGATAATAGAGTACTCTGGGTGGTAAGGCATGAAGTGACGCTCATATTCGTCAGATTCAAAGACAAAATATTTGGCATTGGCTGATCCACGACCGGTCCCGTCTCCAATCAAGAAGCTAGTATCTGTGATGTGAGACAAGACATGAGACAACATACCTGTCGTTGAAGTTTTTCCATGCGCTCCTGCTACTCCCATGCTAACAAAATCACGCATAAAGCTACCTAGAAACTCATGGTAACGTTTATAGCTGATACCATTTTGGTCTGCATAGGCAATTTCAACGTTGTTATCTGGACGAAAGGCATTTCCAGCGATGATTTCCATATCACCGTCTAGATTCTTTTCATCAAAAGGAAGAATGGTAATCCCTGCCTGCTCAAGACCACGTTGAGTAAAGTAGTACTTTTCAACATCTGAACCCTGTACTTTATGCCCCATTTGGTGCAACATCAAGGCCAAGGCACTCATACCTGATCCCTTAATTCCGATAAAATGATATGTCTTTGACATGTTTTCTCCCCTATTCCGTAATTCTTGTCAGGTTCAACTCTTGGGCCACCTGACGTTCTTGTTCTTTTTGTTGATTCTTTTTATTGTAGATTTGGCTCTTCTTCAGAAAATCATAGTTGTTTTTCTTTGGGCCTGAAGTTTCTTTTGGCTCAGCTTGAGTCGAAATATTGTTCACTTCTTCCGCCAAGATGTAATGAGACTGGGTCAATTTTTGACTATATTTGACAAATTCACCAGGATTTTCCTTTTGGAAAGGCGCAGTAGGTTGATTGCCCTGTCTAACCAAATTTGGCTGAGGATGGCGTCTTGTAGGAGTAATATCCTTAGTCAGATAACTTGCTGAGCGTTTCTTTTTCAAATCCGCACGCGCTTCTTCACGCGCCACCTCCGCATAGCTCTTTCCTTCTTTTTTTACTCCTAAGCCAGCCTTCTTAGGTTTCTCTACTGGCTTTTCAATCTGTTTTACTGGTTTTTCTTCAGTAATAGGGGCCCACTCCAGATAATTCTTATCACGGTATTCTCCCTTGATATTACTGATAAAGTCAGATTCATCATAGAGGTCCATAACCGGCATCTCAGTCAACATGATCTCATCATCTGACACCAATGGAAATCGTTCTTCTCTCATTTTCTATTTCCTTTCAACACTTCATTATAGCGTATTGTCTTGATTTTTCAAGTGCTGCCTTCAGAAATTCCCAAAATTTCTCTAATTTCTGCTAGGGTCAGACTGCCACGTGACTCTGTTCCATCCAATACTTGTGACACCAGATGTTTCTTTTGTTCTTGGAGTTCTTGAATTTTTTCTTCAATGGTTCCCTTGGTCACCAAGCGATAGACCTCAACCGTTTCTTCCTGACCCATCCGATGGGCACGGCCAATAGCTTGCGCTTCCACCGCAGGATTCCACCAAAGGTCAACCAAGATCACTGTATCAGCACCTGTCAGGTTCAGACCGATACCACCAGCCTTAAGGGAAATCAGAAAGGCATCTCTTTCTCCTTGGTTAAAGGCCTTGGTCATGTCTTGTCTTTCCTTGGCTGGGGTTGAACCCGTAATTTTAAAGGAAGTCAAGCCCAAGTCTGGCAGTTCTTGTTCAATTTTTTCCAACATTCCCTTGAACTGTGAGAAAATCAAGACACGGTGTCCACCATCTGCCACCTGTACCAGCAGGTCTCGAAGGCTATCCAGTTTGCCACTGGCTCCCTGATAATCTTCCATAAAGAGGGCAGGAGTGTCACAGATTTGGCGCAAGCGCATCAAACCAGATAAAATTTCCACCCGACTTCGCTGAAATTCCTGATCTGAAACTTGAGCTAGACGGTCCCGCATCTGTTGTAACTGGGCTAGGTAGATAGCCTTCTGCTGGTCTTCCAGTTCATTTTTATAAACCACTTCAATCAAGTCTGGCAATTCAGTCAGAACTTCTTCTTTCTTGCGCCGCATCACGAAAGGTTTGATAAACTGAGCAACGCGCTCAGCTGGTAATTTCATAAATTCTTTCTTGCTTAGCAAAAGTCCTGGCATGACGATTTGGAAAATAGACCACAGCTCACCCAGATGGTTTTCAATCGGAGTCCCTGACAAGGCAAAGACCGACGGCACCACAAATTGTCTCAAGGTCTGGGCGATCTTAGTCTGGGCATTTTTCATGACCTGAGCCTCATCTAAGAAAAGGAAGTCAAAGGCCATCCCCTGATAAAAATCACTGTCCTGACGGAAGGTAGCATAACTCGTCACATAGATTTGATGGCTCTCAGCAAGAATCTCTTCACGACTAGCTTTCAAACCATGAACAACAGCCACATCCAACTGTGGGGCAAATTTCTGAAACTCATCTGCCCAGTTGTAAATCAAACCTGACGGTGCTAAAATCAAAACCCGACTTTCTTTTGTCACTTGACTGGTCAAAAAAGCAATGGTCTGCAGGGTTTTACCAAGTCCCATATCATCAGCCAAAATCCCACCAAAACCATAATAATGGAGCATTTGCAACCAGCCGATTCCCTTTTCCTGATAATCTCGCAAGTCAGCCTTAACCTGCGTTGCTTGTCGAGGGAAGTCCTCTGGATGCGTCAAATCATGGGCCAGATTCTGGAATTCTTGTGAAAAAGAAACACGATCTCGTCCTTCAAAGAGATGAGCTAAACTATAAGCCAAAGATTTTCGAGCCTGCAAGGCCCCATCTTTTAATTCAAACTGCCCCAGTTCCTGTAGATTTTGGCGAATTTTCTTGGTTTCTTCATCGAAAAAGTATACTTGATTGGACGAATCGATATAAAAATCTTGATTGGCAACCAAGGCCTGCATGGCTTGGTCGATTTCCTCCTGGGCAATATCTTGAAAATCAAATTGGATTTCCAAGAGACCTCCCTTGGAAGCAATCTGAACTTGAGGGCTTGCTAGTCTATAAATTTCTTCTAGCTTGTCTGATAGATCAACATTCCCGAGTTTTTCAAAAACTGGAATGATGTCATGGAAGAAATGATAAACAGACTCGGCTTTTAAGGCCTGACGCCAAGATTGAAAATCTGCTTCAAATCCCGCTGCCAAACAGACTTGGAAAACTCTTTCTTCTAAGTCAGCATCACTCGAAAAAGGTAATTCTTCTAGCTCTTGTCGGCTAGATATCTGCTTATCTCCATAATCAAACTGAATTTCTAGACGAATCCGATTATCCTCTTCCCTATCAAAGTAAAAAGAGGGTTCAAAAGTTTTGATTTGTAGACGTTCTGGAGCTGAAACGGTGCCCATTTGGCTAAAAAGAGTTAAACAAGAAGCTAACTTATCTCGGTCACTACTATCAAATTGCAGGTATTTCTTTCCATGTTGATCCAAAGGCAGCGCTTTGATTTCCTTGAGAAGACGCATCTGCTGGTCTGTTAGAAAATAAACCTGGCCTTTATGGAAAAGTACTGCTCCCTGATAAAAGACATTGACCCTTGGACTCTCACTAATTCCCATTTCAAAATAATCCGAGTATTCTGTTACTGTAAAGGCAAATAGATTGGCATCCGCATGCAAATCCTGAAAAAGTAGGGTTTGGTAGCTATCCACTTGATGGTCAAATTGAAAATGCGGCAAGGCCATCAGAAAATTCACACCCTGCTCAAAAAAGGTCAGAGGGAAAAAGAGATGCCGACCTTGGTTTTGGAAAAAAAGCTCTGGACTAAGTCCTTCTTCCGTTAGTCCCCGCAAGAAAGTAAGAAGTTCTTGGCTGGCTTCATCAAAGGCTTCCCAAGACAGAGACTCCTCATAGGTCTTACCAATCATATAAGGTTTTCTCTTCTCGACGACTCTTAAAAAGAGTGGAATATCCCGAATGACATAGTATTTTTGACTATTGATTTGCCCGATTCTCAGGGTCCACAAGATATGGTTGCTTCCTGCTTCCACTTGCCCCACAGCCGACAACTCATAGGCTCGGTCTGATTTTGGAGATAAGATTCGTTCTAAAAATTTTCCACCCAAGGTCACCTTGGTTTCAACGGCTTCTTTTTCCTCATGACCTTCTTCCAGACTCTGCAAGATTTCCTGACCACGCTCATCATTTTTCAGAAAATGTTCCAGAGCTGCCAAATGCACACAGTAGCCCCTCTTTTGGAAAAAATCGCAGGCACAAAAAACCAAATCATCCTCTAAACTATAGCGCAGTTCTTCTTCTGCAACGCGAGCGTAGAGCCGATTGTTCTTTTCCTTGATAATGTCAACCTTACCAGTTTCATAAAGGGCAACGCCTTCGATACGGACTTTCCCCGGAATCAATTTAGCCATATTTTTACCTTTACCTTATCTTTTTATTATACCATATTTTCCCCTATGAAAATAGCCTTCTAGGAAGACTTTTCTCCTAGAAGGCTGGATTTTTAAAGTTTAGCTAAAGTCGTCACAATTCGCTGACAAACTTCTTGCAACAGAGATTTAGGCATGGCTACATTGAGGCGGGCATGGAGACTTCCTTCCTCTCCAAAATCCAAACCACGATTGAGGATAACCTTGGCTTCATTTCTCAAAAGCTCTTGTAATTTTTCATCAGTCAGGTCATAGGCTGAAAAATCAAGCCAAATCAAGTAGGTTCCTTGCGGTTTCATGACCTTGATTTTAGTCTCTTTTCCAAATAGATCCACCACATAATTGATATGGTCTTCAAAGACTTGCTTGAGTTCCTCTAACCAATCTTTACCGTATCGATAGGCAGCTTCTGTCGCCAAATAACCCAAGCCTGAAATTTCATGCTGGTTATTGGCCAACTGGCGTTTCTGGTAAGCCACTCGCAACTTAGGATTTTCAATAACTGCATATGAATTTTTTGTTCCAGCGATGTTAAAGGTTTTAGTGGCACTAGTCAAGACGATAGCAAAATCTTTGAAGGCAGGATCAATGGTATTGAAGGAATGATGCTTGTGACCAAAGAGGGCCAAATCTTGGTGAATCTCATCTGAAACCAAGAAAACACCGTGTTTTTGGCAGAGTTGGCCAATCTTCTCCAACACTTCTTTTTCCCAAACACGTCCACCAGGGTTGTGAGGGTTGCAGAGAATATAAAGTTTGACATCCTCTTCTACCAAATCCTTTTCAAGTCGGTCAAAGTCAATCTCAAACAGACCATCCTTTTCCACCAAAGAATTGGTAATCAATCTACGGTTGTTCAACTTGACACTGCGAGCAAAGGGTGGATAGACAGGTGTGTTAATCAAAATCGCCTCGCCTTCTTTTGTAAAGGCTTGAATAGCTGTTGAGATGGCTGGTACCACACCTTCGATAAAGACAAGAGCCTCTTTGTCAAAGTGATAACCGTGTTGTATAGCTTCCCACTTTTGAACTTCCTTAATTAAATCATCACTGGCATAGGTATAGCCATAAACCAGTTGATCAGCGTAAGTCTGCACGGCTTGACGGATTTCAGGCAAGACTACAAAGTCCATATCCGCTATCCAAGCTGGTAGAACTTCACTATCCGTTTCCGCCTCTTTCCATTTATAGGTATGGTGCCCTAAACGATTGGGCAGGCTTGTAAAATCATATTTTCCCATCTTTGTCTTATCCTTCTAAGGCTTGGCGCAAATCCGCAATTAAATCTCTAGCATCTTCAATCCCAATTGACAAGCGCAAGAGGTCATCTGTCAAACCATAAGAATGGCGCACTTCTGCTGGAATATCAGCGTGAGTTTGCGTCGTTGGATAAGTAATGAGACTTTCTACTCCACCCAAACTTTCCGCAAAAGAGAAGACCTTAAGACTGTTCAAAATGTGAGGAATGCGTGTTTCATCGGCTACTTTAAAGGAAATCATGCCCCCACGACCAGTGTAAAGAACTTCCTTAACTGCTGGAGAATCCTTCAAAAAGGCAACCACTTCTTGGGCGTTATCTGTTGAGCGCTCCATACGAAGAGACAAGGTCTTGAGACCACGAATCAATTGATAGCTGTCAAATGGAGACAAGACTGCCCCTGTCGTATTGAGATTGTAAAAGAGCTTCTCGTATAGTTCTAAACTATTGGTCACAACCACTCCAGCCAAGACATCATTATGCCCTGCTAGATACTTGGTTGCTGAATGAAGAACAATATCTGCTCCATCTTCAATCGGACGTTGGTAGATAGGGCTGTAGAAGGTATTGTCCACCACCACTTTGGCATCCTTAGCATGAGCCAATTTTGCTAGTTTTTCGATATCAAATTCCAACATCAAGGGATTGGTTGGTGTTTCGATATAGAGAACATCCACGTCCTTTTCTAACTCGGCAATCAACTCTTCTTCTGTATTAGCATAGGTAAAATGGAAACGACCTTCCTGTTCCACTTGATTGAACCAGCGGAAAGAACCACCATAAAGGTCACGGACAGCCAAGACCTTACTTCCTACTGGAAAGACGCTAAAGGCCAGTACAATAGCTGACATCCCTGAGCTAGTCGCTAGGGCATAGTCTGCGGACTCAATAGCCGCCAAGACTTCTTCTGCCTTAGTGCGAGTTGGGTTTTTGGTACGCGTATAGTCAAATCCAGTAGATTTACCAAACTCTGGATGCTGATAGGTCGTTGAAAAATGAAGCGGTGTCACCAAAGCTCCTGTCGCTTCATCTGATTTAATACCCGCCTGGGCCAAAATTGTGTTAATGTGTAATTCCTTGCTCATACAATTCCTCCAAATCTATAGTAACTATTGTACCACTTATTTTCATCAACTCATTTTCTTCTTTTCAAGAGCTAGCTATAGTTTCAAACTATAGACTTATCGAGTAAAGCTAAAAAGAATCCAGAAAAGCTTCCAGATTCTTTTGTGAAAATGATTGCTGGGGCTTACTTAGACTGAAAGAAATCCTGTTGGGATAAATAGTCATAATGGTCTTTGTTAAATTGATATTGGCCCACATGCTGACTAATCTGACCAACTTCCACGGAAAAAATATAGTCTTCATTTTGATAGTGCCAGTTCAGCCTAACTGTGTTCAAGACTGTCTTATAAGTAAAATCTTTAACTTGATTCCAAGGCATCTCTACGACTTGATTAGAATGATTTTCTGTTACATCATTGATGTCCATCAAGTAGATTCCCTTAGGTGTGAATGCCAGAATCTTAGGCTTCACACTCGACTGAACATAGTAACTTCCTCCTATAACGAAAAAATCAATAAAGGATTTCAACCATGTCTTTTTCTTAAAAGCCATCAGAAAATTCTTTTGCCCTTCAATGTGGCAAGTTGAGAGAAATGATTCAATCTGTTTTTCTGTTGCAAACTCCATAATAGCGCCCATGATGTTACCTCCATAAAAATTAGTAAATAGGCAGATAAGAACTCTTCACATAAAAGAAGAACTTATCATTAGTTGCATTTTATCTTACTTTTTTAGTAGACAGCATCCCTCCTATAAAATCATCCTAGCATGTGCATACTTCAGTTAACACTGGAAGAGGATTTAAAAATAGCGTCTCACGTTTTTGTTATATTCATTATATCATAAATTCAATTAACTAAGAAAAAATGTAAGCACTTTTCTTCCAACTTCGCTATCATTCTATTAAAAAAACGACAGCTTCCTTCGAAACCATCGTTTTTCTTGAAAAATCCTTATTTGAAATGTTTTGCCAATTCTTCTTGGGCTTTTTTATTGGATTCTTCTTTTTCTTTCAACCATTTTTCTTTAGCTTTTTCATATTCATCTTTTGTGACTGTCTTATCTTGTAATTTGAGATATTTATATGATTCAACCCCTTTATTACCAGCCAATGAATATGGTGTTGAGAAAGGAACGATTTTTCTCAATGTTGGTGTTCCACCAAGTGAAACATTTGGAATTGCTAAAGAGCTATCCACCAACCAAGCTTGGGCATCTGCATATTTTTCATAACGTTTAGCTGGATCTTGTTCCTTATTAGCTTCTTCCAACATTTGAGTGTAGACATCCAGTCCAACAGCCTTGGCTTTGTCATTGGCTTCACCTGGCTCTATACCTAGATTTTGCATCAAACCACCAGAATTAAGGTTGAAGACATCAAGATAGGTTGAAGGATCTTGATAGTCTGCAGTCCAACCACCATTGTAAAGATCATAATCCTTCTGAGCTGCAGTTTGAGCAAGATAACCTGAACTATCATAATCCTCTGTAGAAAGTTGGTGAACATCAATCACAACATTATCTGAACCCAAGACAGATTCTATTGATTGCTTCATGGAATTGATTCCTTGAATTTCAGCCTTATTAGCCAAATCTATAGTTTTATCTAAGTGTATAGGGAATTGGACTCCTTTGGCTTGGAGTTCTTTCTTAGCTTCAGCAAATTTAGCTTTAGCTTTTTCTGGATTGTAGTATGGATCCTGGGCGTCCGCAAAGTTGATTCCTTGCCATTCCTTACCGTAGTTAACCATCTTAGAGGCTACTACTTCACCAAAGTCTTTTCCGTTGATACTTACGAAGTTTGGAGGAACGACGAGGTTACGCAAAATCTTAGTTGCTCCCTCTTCTCCTTGAGATTGGGCCCCGTAAGCTGTACGGTCATAGGCAAAATTAATGGCTTGACGGAAGTTTTTATTCAGAACTGCTTCTTGAGTCGATTTCTTTTCAGCATCACTTGTCTTGGAAGTGAATTTATAAGATTTTCTATCCAAGTTGAAGTTTAAGAAGTAAGAAGTAGCATCTTGCATGCTATAGATGATATTGTCCTTATTCTTTTCTTTAATTCCTTCGAAACTTGAACTATTTGGATAGAGACGAGCATAGCTATAAACACCTTCGGTAAAATTACGTGCTAACGCATCTTGGTCACTACCATCAAAATAAGTCAATTTGACATCATCTACAAAGACATTTTTAGCATCCCAGTAGTTAGGATTTTTCTTGTATTCGATGACCGATTTTGAAACAAAGGATTTCATCAAGAAAGGTCCATTGTACAAAATGCTAGATGGATCTACCTTCCCAAAATCATCCCCTTTTGATTTCAAGAAATCCGCATTGACGGGGAAGAGAATAGTTGATGTCGTTTTTGAGTTCCAGTAAGGTTCTGGTCGTGCCAAGGTATATTGAACGGTTTGGTCATCAAGTGCCTTGACTCCGACAGTTGAAAAGTCGCTTGTCTTACCAGTGATATAGTCATCTAAACCTGCAACAGATTCTTGCACTAAGTACAAGGCTTCTGATTTTTTATCAGCCGCATATTTCAAACCAGTGACAAAATCTTGGGCAGTTACAGGAGCATACTCGTCTCCATCTGAAGTATACCATTTAGCATCTTTACGCAGTTTGTAGGTATAGGTCAAACCGTCTTGAGAAACACTCCAATCCTCTGCCAAGGATGGGATATAGTTCCCATACTGGTCATTTTCCATGAGCCCATCTACCAGATTGGTCACAATATCAGTAGTTGTTGAACGGTTTTCAGCAAGATAGTTCAAACTAGATGGATCACTTGAATAAACATAATTGTATGTTTTTGACCCTGTGCTAGAATTTCCACAGGCACTTAACAAAATACCTGCACTTAACACGACACCTGCAAGCGTTGCATACTTGGCCTTAGACTTTTTCATTTCCAGAACCTCCTGATTTAAATATTTGTCTTATTATACATTACAGGTTTTATTTAGTCAATAGTTTTTTAAGTAAAATTTAAGAAAAATAAAATTACCATCTACAAAATTTAGTTATCATTCTACAAATTAATAAAAAAGAGAATAATTTAAGTATTTCATGATAGAAATGTTCAAATTATCCCTTTTATTTATAAATATTTTTTAAGTTAACTTTAATTTGATTCGTAAGCGATCTGCTTGGGCTTTTCCAATAACCTTATCCAATAAATGGGTACGGAGACTCATGACTCCATAAACTCCTCCACCCATTGCACCGACAAGGGCTACATAAAGGAAACTCCACAAACGTCCACTTGGTTGGAAGACAAATCCCAGTATCCACTGAATTGTACCTACACTGATAAACATAACAAGTGTTAACAAACTGATTAAAATAGTTCGCTTCAAAATCACCTTGCGGTTAACACCTGTTACTTGACAAATATCCCGATACATCAAAACATTAGGAATAATGAGACCGATGGTAGTTGAAATCAAAGGACCGTAACTATGGAAGAGAGCGATAGTTGGAAGTTGCAAGACCAGCTTGGCAACAGAGCCATAGATAAAATAGAGAACTGCCTTACGGTTGCGGAACATGGCTTGAAGCATTGGAGACAAGACCATGTACAAGCCTAAAATAGTAGACTGCAAAACTGCAAAGACAAACAAGCCCATGGCCAAACTATCTGGCTTGCCATAGAAGACAGTATAGAGAGGTTCTCCTACCATGACCACTCCAACCGTTGCTGGTAGCAGGAATAAGAAAAGCATGGTAATGCTGTCCTGAACTAGACGAGAAGCCGCCTTCAAGTCCCCCTTGATATAGTTTTCAGTCAAAAGTGGCAAGCCGACACTCCCAATCGAAACCCCAACAGAAATCAAAATCATAGTGATTTTATTAGGATTGGCAGAGAAATAAGAAAACATGACAACCAAGTCTTCATTACTATAGTTGGTAAACCAACTCATACTATTGATAAAGGTCATCTGGTCCAAAATCTGGAAAAGCTGGATAGCAGACCCTGTCAGAATAAAAGGAATGGCTTCCTTAATGGTATCAACCAAGAGACGCTTACTATTAATCTTATCTCCTGTTTCAAGAACTCTTTTGAGTAAACCTTCTTTGGCAAGGAAATAGATCAAAACTACAAAGCTAGCTACCATACCAACAAAAGCAGCAAAGGTGGATTGGGTAACCGCTGCTAGATAATCTCCTGAACCCATTTTCATAATCATAAAGGTAGCTAAGAGCATCCAGATAACACGAATGACCTGCTCAGCGATTTGGCTCATGGCATAAGGTTTCAGGTTATTCATCCCTTGGAAGAAGCCTCGAATCACACTCATCGATGGGAAAATCAAGACCGCCCAGGCCAAGCTCTGCATGATTGGGATCAGGTCTTTCCCTACACCCGACAAGTCTGCTAGCCAAGGAGCAAAGATATACAAGACTAGTGCAAAAACAAGACCTAATCCCGTCATAAAGCCTAAAAAGCTCCGAATCAGGGCAAAGCTGTGCTCTTCTTCTCGCATGGTATTATACTTGGCCACTTGCTTAGCCACCGCAACTGGAATACCCGCTGTTGAAATCAGCAAGAACCAGGCATAGATATTGTAGCCCATAGTAAAGAGACCATTTGCTGTAGCCGCATAAGACCCCATCCATATATACCAAGGGATAATGTAAATGGCCCCGAGTAGGCGACTGATAAAGTTACTAGCCGTTAGCCAAGCAGTCCCCCGTAACATCTGGGCCTGCTGGTGATTGTTTTCGTTAGACATAAATTCCTCATTTTATTTTAATCACTAGGAAAAATTCCTCATCTTCCATTATAAACTTTTCCTTGTCACTTGTAAATTTACGACTTTCGGTTTACAATAGAAAGTATGATTAAGATTGAAACCGTATTAGATATTTTAAAGAAAGATGGTCTCTTCCGTGAGATTATCGACCAAGGACATTATCACTACAACTACAGCCATGTCATATTTGACACCATCTGCTATGATAGCCGCAAGGCCAAAGAGAAGAGCCTCTTTTTCGTCAAGGGTGCTGCCTTTAAGAAGGAATTCCTGATTTCTGCCATCTCTCAAGGCCTCGGTTGGTATGTGGCTGAAGAAGACTATGAAGTTGGTATTCCTGCTATCATCGTCAGTGATATCAAGAAAGCCATGAGTTTGGTAGCTATGGAGTTTTATGGCAATCCTCAGGAAAAACTTAAACTCCTTGCCTTTACTGGTACTAAGGGTAAAACAACAGCAGCCTATTTCGCTTATAACATCTTATCTCAAGGGCATCGACCTGCTATGCTCTCGACTATGAATACAACTTTAGATGGCAAGACTTTCTTTAAGTCTGCATTGACAACTCCTGAGAGCATTGACCTCTTTGATATGATGAATCAGGCTGTGCAAAATGACCGTACTCACCTCATCATGGAGGTATCCAGTCAGGCCTATCTGGTCAAACGTGTCTATGGTCTAACCTTTGATGTGGGAGTTTTCCTCAATATCAGCCCCGACCATATCGGCCCGATTGAACACCCTAGCTTTGAAGACTATTTCTACCACAAACGTCTCTTAATGGAAAATAGCCGAGCAGTCATCATTAACAGTGACATGGACCACTTCTCTGTACTAAAAGAACAGGTGGGAGATCAAGACCATGATTTCTACGGTAGTCAGTCTGATAACCAAATCGAGAATTCCAAAGCCTTTAGCTTTTCAGCTACGGGTAAACTCGCTGGAGATTATGATATTCAACTCATTGGACACTTCAACCAAGAAAATGCAGTTGCTGCTGGACTTGCTTGTCTTCGTCTCGGAGCAAGTCTTGAGGACATCAAAAAAGGAATCGCTGCAACCCGAGTTCCTGGTCGTATGGAAGTCCTCACTCAGAAAAATGGAGCCAAGGTCTTCATCGACTATGCCCACAATGGGGATAGTCTGAAAAAACTAATCAAGGTTGTAGAGACTCATCAAACTGGAAAGATTGCTCTGGTTCTCGGTTCGACAGGAAACAAGGGAGAAAGCCGTCGTAAGGACTTTGGCCTCCTCCTTAATCAACACCCTGAGATTCAAGTCTTTCTGACTGCTGATGACCCCAACTATGAAGACCCAATGGCCATTGCAGATGAAATTAGTAGCTATATCAATCATCCTGTTGGAAAAATTGCGGATCGCCAAGAAGCCATCAAGGCAGCTATGGCTATCACAAATCACGAATTAGATGCAGTTATTATTGCTGGTAAGGGAGCCGATTGCTACCAAATCGTCCAAGGCAAGAAAGAAACCTATCCAGGAGATGCAGCTGTCGCAGAACGTTATCTATAAAAAAATCAAGGGAACTATTCCCTTGATTTTTTTAGTCTTCTTTCTTAAATGAATTTTTAAGACCTTCAACGGCACCTTCTACAGCACCTTTAACGTCTTCAACTACTTCTTTTGCCTTAGCAACTGTCTTTTCTACAGCGCCTTCTGCTTCAGTCTTGCTATCCCCAGTAACTTTACCAAATCCTTCTTTGATAGCGCCTGTTGCTTGTTCCAATTTGTTTTCAAGTGACATATGATTGTCTCCTTTGGTTTTATTCCGATATGTGTTACCGGTTACATATAGTTTATACTGAATCCTAAGGAAAGTCAAACAATGTGCTCAAAAACAAAATTTCACGCTAAGTAGAAAGTTAATCTCTCCTTGTCCAAATCGATAGCCAACTCATACTTCCCCTCTTCATTTTGGACAATATAGTCTAGGACGACCAAACTTTCCACAAAGATATCACGTCGTTTCTGTATAAGCTGGTCTTTTTTGAGGAACTTCAACAAAAAAGTCGTCATATATTTGAGAGCATACTCAGGATTGACATCTCCCAAAATGGCATAAAGTTCCTGCTGTTTTTCTGTCAAAGGATACTGATGTTTGACCTTGTAGAAATAATTGGACAAGGTCATTTTTGTTCGCGCAAAATCGGTCTTTTCAACTAAAATAGCTGCATTGGTCTGATTGCGCAATTCCGTCTCAAAACGCTGCTCCAACAAGGCTTGATAGACCGGACTATCTTCGCTGACAAAAATCTCTTGATCCAGTTCGAGACTATCGAGTGATTCAAGCATAGGAAGATTAAGGTAATAACGCTTATTTTCTCGTAGAATCAAACCTGCCTTTATATACTCTTCCATGAGTTTATCAACTGCAACATCTGGAAATTGAGCCTTGATTTCCCGTAAAATCACATCCTCATGCTGGTCCAGATAGCGGATCAATTCTCCAAAAAATGGCTGTCTCGTCAAACGAGATGGATTAAAAATCTGAATCATGAAGATTCCTTTCTTTACATTCTAACAGAGGCGATGCTGCCAACTGACTGGGATTGGTCCCCGGCTGGTTCAAAGGAACAGGCAGACCTAGTTCTCTGTAATACTCCCTCCAAAAATCACTAATCTCCTGCTCCCCATCTCCAAATTTCATGGGAATAGTTTCAAAAATGGGGAGAATTTCTGCCATGTACTGGGAACAGTAAAAACCAGCTCCATTTGGATAGAAAGAAGCATTATAAGGAGCTCCAAGATGTTTGCAAGCTTTTTCCTTCACAGACTGGATATCCATTTCTGGGTAGACATAAAGGTCGTACAAGTGATTGGGCTCAAAGAAGTCTGCTGGTTCCTGACAAATAACACCAGCCTGTCCACTAGCGTGGTAAATCATCCCATCCAAATAAATGGCAACATGGTTATAGTTTCCTGTGGAAGTTTGGATGGCCTGCCCCATATCTGACTCATCTCTCACAAAAATCAAATCACCAGTTTCTAACATGCTTCACTCCTAGAAAAAAAGGAGCCGAAACTCCTTTCGATATAAGGCAAACTAGCCTTTCCTAATTTGAATTAACACTCAAAATCTTAAGCATTGAAGCTTTCAGTCAATTGAGGCACCACTTGTTTCTTACGTGAAACGGCACCAGCAAGGAAGGCATGGTTATTTTCAAGTTTGAAGTTGAAGGCTGCTTCAACCTTGTCCATATTGGCACCAAGAGCCAAGATTTCTGAGTTTGAGTTGACGATATCTGTAATCATCAAGACAAAGTCAGAGTAGCCATTTGCTGTGTTCGCAGCTTGCATTGCAGCTTCAATTTCTGCTTGGCGTTCCAAAACTTCAGCGATGTCAACTGTGTTTACTTGGGCAACACGAACATTATTTCCGTTCAATTCAAAAGTTTTAGCATCGATGTCAATCAATTCGTCAGCAGATTTGCTAGCCAAGTTTGTACCAGCTTTCAACATAGCCAAACCATACTCTTCTAAGTTTACACCAGCTAATTCAGCCAATTCTGGAGCGATGACTGTATCTGTTGGGTGTGTTGTTGGTGATTTCAAAAGAAGAGTATCTGAAATCAAACCTGAAAGCATCAAACCAGCAATCTCTTTAGGTACAGCTACACCATGTTCTTTGAACATACGGTAAACGATTGAAGACGCTGAACCAACTGGCTCCAAACGCATGTAGAGTGGGCTTGCAGTTTCAAAGTTAGCCACACGGTGGTGGTCTACAACACCATAAACTTCTACTTCAGCGATATCTGATACAGATTGTTGGAATTCATTGTGATCAGTCAGGATAACTTGCTCTGCGCCTTCAGCTTTAGCAGAAGTGATAACACGCGGTGCTTCCACACCAAAATAGTTCAAGACAAAGGCTGTTTCTTCATTTGGAGTTCCAAGGGCAACAGCTTCCGTATCCAAACCGTAAGCTTCTTTTGCAAGGTAGGCAAAGGCTACAGATGAACCGATGGCATCTGAGTCTGGATTTTGGTGACCAAATACTAGAATCTTAGACATGATAATACCTCATTTTGTTTATTCTCTTTATTGTAGCATTTTTTTCGCTTTTTGACAAAAGTAAGAGGAGTCAAAGGACTCCTCACAATTGTTCAAAATAACTAAGTAAATTTCTATCTTGATTTTCAGATAAAAATGTTTCCTTCTGTGGTCTCTTCTTACGCTTGAGAAGGGCTTCTGCCGACATGGCTTCTTCCTTACTGGCAAAACCTTGAGCATAGATGAGTTTGACTGGCAAGCGTGCTCGTGTGTATTTGGCTCCCTTCCCACTATTGTGGACAGCGAGGCGTTTTCTCACATCAGTCGTATAGCCTGTATAATAGGATCCGTCACGGCACTCCAGCACGTACATATAAGCCTTATGATCCATAATAAATCTCTTCAAGTTCCGGCGTATAAGAGCCATCATCATTGTGGACAATGAGAGGTGGTAAGACCTTAAAGCCACTTGTTGAACCATCCTTGATAGCCTCAATCAAGAGCATATTGGCTTCCTTTTCTCTTTTTGGATAAACAAACTGCAGGCGCTTAGGGGCTAGATTATGCCGTTGTAACGTATCCAAAATATCCAGAAGTCGATCAGGGCGATGAACCATGGCCAAACGCCCGTTGGACTTGAGAATACTCTGGGCACTACGACAGATTTCCTGCAAATTGGTCGTGATTTCATGTCGCGCCAAGAGATAATGTTCACTCTCGTTCAAGTTGGAATGAGGATCCACCTTGAAATAGGGCGGATTACACAAAATCATATCCACCTTACTTCCCTGAATGTAAGCAGGCATATTTTTCAAATCATCACAGATGACCTGCATCTGCTCTTCCAAACCATTCAAACGGACAGAGCGTTCAGCCATATCTGCCAAACGCTCCTGAATCTCAACAGCCAAAATCTGTGCCTGGGTACGAGTGCTAGCAAATAGCCCCACTGCTCCATTCCCAGCACAGAAATCCACAATTAAGCCCTTCTTAGGAAAACGTGGAAAACGTGACAAGAGAACACTATCCACCGAATAGCTAAAAACCTCTCTATTTTGAATGATTTTGATATCTGTCGAAAAGAGCTGGTTAATGCGCTCCCCTGATTTTAATAATTGTTCTTCTTCCATGGTCCTATTATAACAAATTCATATTAACATTACAAAAGATAGAGTTTTCTAACTAGCGCTTCTGATTCTTCAAATGTTGAAGGGCTTCTTTGGTCCAAATTGGCATCATTCGTTTGAGAGGGGCAAAACCATAGTTAAAGCGGTCGCTTGAAAAGCGTCTCCGTCTAGGAAACTGGTGCTTTTCTTCCTCCAAGGTGCGGATAGAAAGGCTAGCTTTCCCTGTAAATTCATCTAAATCCACCACCTGAACCAGAACCTCTTCATCGACTTTCAAGGCTTCTTGGATATTTTCAATAAAGCCTGTCCGAATCTCCGAAATGTGAATCAGCCCCGTATCACCCGTCTCTAGCTCAACAAAGGCACCGTAGGGCTGAATCCCTGTAATACGCCCCTTTAGCTTATCACCGATTTTCATCTTAGTCCTCAATTTCAATTGTTTCAATCACGACATCTTCAACTGGCTTGTCCATAGCTCCAGTCTCAACAGCAGCAATGGCATCCAAAACAGCATAAGAATCTTCATCAGCTAGCTGACCAAATACAGTGTGACGACGGTCTAGGTGAGGTGTCCCACCTTGCTCTGCATAGATTTCTGCGATCGGTTCTGGCCAACCACCACGAGCAATCTCCTTTTTAGAATAAGGCAGGTGTTGATTTTGCACGATAAAGAACTGGCTGCCGTTGGTATTTGGCCCAGCATTAGCCATGGAAAGGGCACCACGGATATTGTAAAGTTCTTCAGAGAATTCATCCTCAAATGATTCACCGTAGATTGACTCGCCACCCATACCAGTTCCAGTTGGGTCTCCACCTTGGATCATAAAGTCCTTGATAATACGATGGAAAATGACACCATCATAGTAGCCATCTTTTGAAAGTGCAACAAAGTTAGCCACTGTTTTAGGAGCATATTCAGGGAAAAGCTTGATACGCAAGTCTCCGTGATTGGTCTTAATAGTCGCGATAGGACCTTCTACTGTTTCAATATCTACTTGTGGGAAATGCAATTCTTTTTCTACCATACCAAATCCTTCTAAGGCATCAAAAATGCCATCTTCTTCTAATGTTTTTGTTATATAATCTGCTTTTTCTTTGATGTTATCATGAGAAATTCCCATGGCAACGCTGATTCCAGCATAATCAAAGAGTTCCAAGTCATTCAACCCATCTCCAAAAACCATGACGTTCTCTGGTTTCAAGCCAAGGTGTTCTACAACTTTTTCCACGCCCGTCGCTTTGGAGCCTGAAATCGGAACAATATCAGACGAATGTTGATGCCAACGAACCATGCGAAGTTTGTCTGAGAGACTATCAGGAAAGTGCAAGTCATCTCCTTTATCTTCAAAAGTCCACATTTGATAGATATCTTCTTTTTCATGGAAATCTGGATCCACATCCAAATCGGGGTAAATTGGATTGATAGCTTCACTAATCATATCGGTGCGAGTCGACAACTTGGCATCATGACTCCCAACCAAACCATACTCAATTCCCTCTTGCTTAGCCCAAGAGATATACTCCTCAACATCTGACTTCTCAATCTGATGCTGATAAATAACCTGACCTTTTTTATCTTCGATATAAGCCCCATTCAAAGTTACAAAAAAGTCAGGCTTGAGATCACGAATCTCTGGAACGACACCAAAAATCCCTCGTCCAGAAGCAATACCTGTCAAGATTCCTTTCTCACGTAATTGCTTAAAAACAGTTGGGATTGAAGCTGGAATAAAACCTGTCTTGGAATTCCGCAATGTATCATCAATATCAAAAAAGACAATCTTTATCTTCTTTGCCTTGTATCTTAATTTGGCATCCATCTCACTACCTCTTTCAATCTAACTCTTTCCATTATACCATAAAGTAGCTAAATCCCCTATTTTCAAAAAGTTTCCAGTTTTATTGTAAGTCCTTGGATAAGTATAAAACTAAATCATTATCATTTTGACAACTTGCACCCATTTCTAGCGGTTTATTTCTATACCACACACCTGTCCCATCTGGAATATAGCCTCGTTTAATATACAATCTCTGGGCAGGACCATACCCCAAGTACAAACCTACACCAAGAGTGACCTTACTCGAAACAAACTTGACTCGTTTTTCTGCTTCTTCTAGCAGTTGATTCCCAATCCCTTGATTTCGAAAAGGCTCAAACACATTAAAATCTGATAATTCTGGATAGACTTCTGCAAAAGGACCATATTTAGCAGAGGGCAAAATGGTAATATAACCTGCCACTACTCCATTCATAGTCGCTACCAAGACTTCTCTCTCCCCACTTTCCTGTTCCAGAAAATATCTAGCCAAAATTTCCTCTCTACCAGGCCAACCTTGATTCATAAATCCATGAGATAAGGATTCAATATCAGACTTAATCATATTTCTAATCGTACAATTCATCTTTGACTTACCCACCTTTACTCTTTCTATTACCATTATAGCACGCCAAGGTCAGAAAAAAACTATCTCGTGAAAAAAAGACTCAACCGGGTCTTAATTCACTTTCTTGTTTTCAAGCTCATGAAAAAGAGGTCCACTGGACCCCAACTTGCTCTCTCAAGGCTCGTGAAAAAAAGACCCGTTGGGGTCTTTTCTTTAATCTTCGTTTACGAAAGGCATCAAAGCCATTACGCGAGCGCGTTTGATAGCTGTTGTTACTTTACGTTGGTTTTTAGCTGAAGTTCCTGTTACACGACGAGGAAGGATTTTCCCACGTTCTGAAACGAAACGGCTAAGAAGCTCAGTATCTTTGTAATCAACATATTCAATTTTGTTTGCTGCGATGTAATCAACTTTTTTACGGCGTTTGAATCCGCCACGACGTTGTTGAGCCATGTTTTTTCTCCTTTATAATTTTAGTTGTCCATTAGAATGGTAAATCATCATCTGAAATATCCAATGGATTTGTTGCTCCAAATGGATTTTCATCACGTGAAAAGTCTGGTACTGAATTTGTAGGTGCTGAATAGTTTGAACTTGGTGCAGAATAAGCTCCACCTGTGTGACCCTCACGCACACTACGGCTTTCCAACATTTGGAAATTCTCAGCCACGACCTCTGTCACGTAGACACGTTGTCCTTGCTGGTTATCGTAACTACGAGTCTGGATACGACCTGTCACCCCGATAAGTGAGCCTTTTTTAGCCCAGTTAGCAAGGTTTTCAGCCTGTTGGCGCCACATAACGACATTGATAAAATCAGCCTCACGTTCGCCATTTTGACTCTTAAATGTACGGTTTACTGCAAGAGTAAAAGTCGCAACTGCTACATTTGATGGGGTATAACGCAACTCAGCGTCACGTGTCATACGCCCTACAAGTACAACATTGTTAATCATAGTTTACCTTCTTACGCGTCAGTTTTGACGATCATGTGACGAAGAATGTCAGCGTTGATTTTTGAAAGACGGTCAAACTCTTTAAGAGCTACATCGTCGTTTGCTTCAACGTTAACGATGTGGTAAAGTCCTTCACGGAAATCTTGGATTTCGTATGCAAGACGACGTTTTTCCCAAGTTTTTGATTCAACAACAGTTGCACCGTTGTCAGTCAAAATAGAGTCAAAACGTGCTACCAAAGCGTTTTTAGCTTCTTCTTCAATGTTTGGACGAATGATATAAAGAATTTCGTATTTAGCCATTGATATGTTCCTCCTTTTGGTCTAATGACCCCAAGACTTTGCAAGGGGTAAGTGAGGTTCGCTCACAATAAACTATTATACTAGAAAATATTTTTTTACGCAAGTAAAAACACCGAAATAAAAAAAGAAGATGACGAATCATCTTCTCAAAAACTATAAGTTTTTAGTCTTCTTTTTTCTTGCGTGCCACAAGACCAAATCCACTCAATACTCCAAGAAGTCCAAGTGCTGCTAGGCTAGCATGATCTTCTGTACCAGTGTTAGGCAATTCTTTTTGACCTTCAACATATTTAGGTGTTGCTGGTTTAGCAGTTGTATCAGTTGCTACTGTTGCATCTGCTTGAGCTGGTGCCACTGGTTGAGTTTGATTTGGTGTTGCTGGTTGTCCTGGTTCTGCTGGAGCTGTTGGAGCTGCAGGTTGTTCAGGAGCAGTTGGTCTTGACGGAACATTTTGTGGAGTAGGAGTTGGTCTGTAGTTGTTACCACCATTCCCACCACCATTGTTTGGTTGTGACTCAGAACCACGTTTTGGAGTTACTGTTACTGGTACTTCTAACTCAACTATTTCTCCTGTTGGTAATTTCACCTTAACCTTAACTCCTGGTTTTTTCCCAGCTGTTTCTGTTGTTGGAATTACCCAGTTCTCTTCGATGATTTCCCATCCTTCTTCTTTAGGAAGTTCGATATGTTTCTTAACATCATCTTTAGTAATAGGTGTTCCTACTTCTACTTCGATTGGAGTTACTTTTGGTGTTACGATTACTGGTACTTTTACTGTAACTGTTTTTCCATTTGGTAATTTCACTTCTACTGGCACCGTTGGTTTTTCACCTGGTGTTGTTGTCGCTGGAATTTCTCCAACTTTTGTGATTTCCCATCCTTCTTCTTTAGGAAGTTCGATATGTTTCTTAACATCATCTTTAGTAATAGGTGTTCCTACTTCTACTTCGATTGGAGTTACTTTTGGTGTTACAATTACTGGCACTTGTACTGTAATTGTTTTTCCATTTGGTAATTTCACTTCTACTGGCACCGTTGGTTTTTCACCTGGTGTTGTTGTCGCTGGAATTTCTCCAACATTTGTAATTTCCCAATCTTTTGGTAGGTCAACATGTTTCTTAACATCTTCTGCTGTGACTGGAGTTCCAACTTCCACTACCACCGGAGTTACTTTTGGTGTTACGATTACTGGTACTTTAACTTCTTTAGTAGCAATAATGTTTCCATCTTTATCTTTATACTCAACTGTTACAGTTACAGAGTCTTTTTCACCCGCTGTTTCTGTTTCTGGAGTTGTTAATGGAGTTTCTTTAACCGTTACTGTTACACCTTCTGGTAAACCTTTGGTATTTTCAGCTGATTCTTTTACTTTATCAGCAACAGCTTTTTCAAGTGTACCTTTATCAGTATCTTTCGGTACGACGACACCTTTTGGAGAAACTTTTGGCAATACTGTTACTGGTACTGTTACAACTTCTTCTCCACCATCTTTATAAGTAACTTTCGCTGTTACTTTAACATCATTAGCTCCAACTTTACCTTCTGTTGTTGGGATAGCTTTGTTGATATCTTCATCAGTGACAGGTGTTTTAGTTCCATCTGTATCAGGAGTGATTGCTTTGTTTACATCATCAGCTTTTGGTTGGTCACCTTCTACAACGTAGACTGGTTTAACATCTGAACCTTTAACATTGACTGTTACTGGAATTGTAGTTGTATAGTCTTTTCCATCAACTGTGTATGTTACTGGTACTTCTACTGTTGTTACTCCAGTTCCTTTTTTAGCTGTTACTTTGTCTTCAATAGCTTTTGTTACATCACCTACAGTTACTTTCGCATCTTTTGGTAATTTATCTGTAAAGTCTTTTGCTTTAATTGCTTCATCAGCTTTAGCTTTTGCTAATTCTTTCAGTTTTTCTGGAGTTGTTCCTTTAGTTACTGTTACGTCCGCTTTTGCTACTGGTAATACTGTAACTGGTACTTTTACTTTTTCAGTTACTTTTCCATTGTCATAAGTTACTGGTACTTCTACTGTTACATCTGTAGCTCCTGCTTTTCCAGCTGTTTCTGGTAATGTTGTTGGTTCTCCAACTGTTCCACCTTGTCCTGGTGTTACGGCATCTTTAGCTTTAGTTGGTTTATCACCTTCGAATACTACTACTGATTTTGGAGTTGATCCTACTACTGTTACTGGTACTTCTACTTCTTTTGTTCCAATAACGTTTCCTTTATCATCAGTATATTCAACAACAACTGTCGCAGGTTTTGGTTTTCCTGTTTCAGTTACTTCAGCTGTTGTTGGTGTAGTTCCTGCTTTCACTTCTTTAACTTTTACAGTTACACCTTCAGGAAGTTTATCTTTTGGTAATGCAGCTACTACTTCTTCAGCTTTAGCTTTAACTGCAGCTTCTAAGTTTTCGCTTCCTTTAAGAACTGTTAATCCTTCAGGTTTCACTAATGGTAATACTTTAACTACTGCAGGTACTTCTACAAGTTTGTCTTCGCCATCTTTAGCTACTACTGTTACTTTCTTATCTCCTGGTGTTGTTGTATCTACTTCACCATCTTTATAAGTAAATTTAGTTCCTTCTGGATATTGGTCAGGATCGATACTTTCATCAGCTGATGGTTGTGATTTTGCAGGGTCTTCAAACACATATTGTGTCTTAGGATCTACTACCATTACTTTAGCTGGTACTTTAACGATTGTTTCTCCATTAAGTTCAGCTACAACTACAACATCTTTTTCACCTGAAGTTGTTGTGTCTACTGGAGTTTCATATTTAAATGTAGTTCCTTTTGGATATTCATCTGGAGTAATGCTTGCTTTAACATCCGGTTGTGGTTTCTTAGGATCTGCAACAACAAATTGTGGTTTGCTATCTACTACACGTACTGTTGCTGGCACTTCTACTAGTACTTTATCCCCTTGTTTAACAACTACTGTTACTTTCTTATCTCCAGGTGCTGTTGTATCTACTTCTTCTTTGTATTCATATGTTGCATCATCTGGATAGTCTGAAGTATCAATATTATCTTCTGGAGAAGGTTGTTTCTTATCCTCACTTACTGCTACTAATTGTGGATATCCTTTAACAACTTTCACTGGTACATTTACTGTTTCTTCACGTTTATTATCACCTGAACCGTATGTTACTGTTACTGGTACAGTTAATGTATCATCTCCAACTTTTCCTTTTGTTTCAGGAATCTTAGATTCATCTACAGTTTTATCATTTCCTTTTGTAGTAACCGCATCTTTAAGTTTGTCTGTTGTTGGCTTATCACCTTCTACGACATAAACAGGAGTTGGTGTTGAAACTTTTGGAGTTAATTTAACAACAAAGTTTTGACTGATTTCAGTATCAGTATCTGCAGTTGTATCAAATGTTGGTTTTTCAGCGTCAGGTTTAGCAAACGGATTATCATTCACTTCATAACCCATTGATTTTAACACATCAAGACGAGCTTGAATTTTGTCTTCTGGAATTTTTGTTCCTGCTTTACCTGAAAGATCATTAATATTGAATTTCTCATCTAATGGTGTTTCTTTACCATCTTTATCTACAGAAACAAATTTCACTGTAGCTTTTTGAATTCCAGGTGCATATTGAATTGGAGTTTTACCGAATTTATCAGTTGGGTCAAAGTTGTCTGGAACTTTGTATCCTTTAGATGGATCTGCAGGATCAACTGGTGTTAATTCTACTCCATTATATGTTGGAACATACCCTTCTACATAAGGAATTGTTACTTTACTAAAATCACCAGGTTTTGTTGGGTCATTTGGATTGTTTGGATATTTAATTTTTTCTGGTGCATTCGTTGGTTTTTTACCTTCTGGATAAGTTAGAGTAAACGAACCAATTTCTTTATAAAGAACTTTCTTCACTACAGGATCTACTGTACCATTTTCTCCAGGAACTGGTGCATCTTCTGCAGCTACTGTTTTATCTGTAGCATTTACTAATAAGTAATTTTCTACAACCGGTGAATCAACTGCGTTGAATTTACCTTTTGTTCCATCAGCTGTCGCATCTGTTAATTTATCAGCTTCATTGTAAACTTCCCAATCAGAGTAAGTTACTTCTTTTGTTTCAGGGTTAACTGTTGCTGTACGTTTGTAAGTTACTTTTTGTACTTTTTCAGCGTATAGAGGAGTTGCATCATCTTTGTTTGCATCTTCTTCTTTTAGATACTTAATTGTACGTGTTACTTCTTTAACTAAATCTTCACGAGTAACTCCTGCTGGATATTTACCAAGATTTTCGTCTCCTTCTTTTACAGGTGTATCTGCTGTTTTTGGAGATACTGGAGCTGTTGTACTTGGATTTGTTGGATCAGTTGTTACTGTTGGATCTACTGTAATTAAGTCTAATACGTGAACAGTTACTTCTGCTTCAGTAGATTTCTTACCTTCACTATCAGTTGATTGTACTTTTACAGTGTAATCTCCAACTGTAGTTGTATCTAATCCACCGTCATTACTTACAGCAACCGTCGGTTTAGTAGTATCATCTCCATCACGATCATCTTCTAAGTCAGTTGCTGTTGGTTTTGCTACTTCAACAACTTTATCAGCATTCCATTTGTCAGCTGCTTTTGTTTTATAAACATAAATATCTTTCTTAGCTTCTACTTTTGGAGCTTCGTTGACAATGTTTGCATAACTTGGTTCAGAAACGTTTCCTACTGGTGAAACTGAAGTTGCAGCAATCTTCTCATTACCTTCATGTGTATGAAGACTAACATCTTTAAGACTTACTTTTAATTTACCTTCAGGAGTTGTTTCTACTTTAGTATCTCCTTGATACCAACCATCATCTTTTTTCTCTAATTCTAAAACATCATTATTTGGTAATGTGATTTCGATTTTCTTACCAATTTCATTTTCAATTTGTAATGCTTTTTTAATTTCAGCAATTCTTTTAGCTATTTCTTCATCTGATAAAGTAACTCCATTATTATCAGCTACTTTTTTAAGATTAGCTTTAATTTCGTCATCTGACGGAGTTAATGAACCTGGTGCATCACCTGTATTTACTAATAAGTATTTTTCTTGATTTTTCGCATCAGAATCTCCTACAATACTATCTGTGTGGACTTCTTCAACTGTAGCTGACTTAGGAGTACGTGCATCAATATAGATTGTTCTATTGTAGTAGTAATCTGGATTATCAGTCCATCTTAACCCATTAGCTTTGTAGTTTCCATCAAAAGCGTAAGGTCCTTTATCTCCAGTCCATAACCATGGGTAAATTCTATTTCCTTCGGCATCTTGAGTACCCATTCCACCTGTTCCTGTAACTTTAAATGTAGCATCTCCTACATAATCATCTTCAGTTGTAAATGGAATTGAGAATTTTCTTGATGTTTCCCCTGCAGCTTTTAGATTATTTTTACCATATTGAACTGCATTTACATCCATACTTAATGTATTAGTCGCTTCATCATAACGAACATTTGTTAAGTATCCTTGATCAGTCCAAATATTTTCACCTTTTGCTTTTGATAAATCTAATTTTTTGTAGTTTGTAGTATCAACTGTACCTAATTTAACACCTTTTGGAACTTGTACTTTAATGTTAAATGTACCACCGTAAGGGAAAGTATTTTCAACACCACCAACGTTTTTCAATTCAAGGTTTAATTTACCTTCTTGAGAACGTTTGTAAAGTTTACCCGCTACATATCCGTACTCTCCACTCTTACCTTCACTAGTAACGTTTGTAGTTAATTGCATACCAGGACCAGTAGCAAGACCTACACCACCGATAATGAATCCATCTTGAACACCTTTAAAATTACCGTCATCTTTTGCTTTGATTGTAACTTTAACTTTACTTGTTCCTTCTGGAACATGATAAATTCTTGCAATATTATTCCAACTATCAGATGGTGTTCCTTGATTTGAACCTGCTGGTCTTCCTGTAGCTTCCGTTGGAGTGCTTCCATCTCTCATTGGAATAGAAGCAATTTTCTTGCCTGTGTAAGCATCTGTAATTTCTACACTTACTTCTTCACCTTCACTAGATAAAGCAGCTTTACCATATGCTCCATTGTAAACCATATTGAAGAATAATTCAGAATTAGGGTTTACGTCATATTCTTTAGATAAGGTAACACCTTTACTTCCTAATTCAAGATAGTAATCTCTATCTTTAACATTTCCTCTAGCATCGTTTTTCATTCCATCTAGAGTAATAGCACCACCTAAGAACTTACCATCTGCATTTGGTTGGTTTTGAGTAGCAGTTGAAGCATCATGTTTCCCATTTTCATCATAAGCTTTTGCTGGTTTTGGAGCTTCTGTTCTGTCGCCAGCAACAGTATAATCTGTTGGTGCTTCTGGCTTAACAGCATTCACATAGTCTTTTGTTCCACTAATTTTCCAACCGTTTAATGCACCTGCTTCAGCTTCTGCTGCAGTGATTTTTTTAGTCTTCCAATTGTAAGTTACTTTACCGTAATGTTTTTCGCTTTGAAGATTATTTACTTGATCTTCAATTGTTTTACTTTTTGATTCTACTGCAGGACCTGAGAAATCAACTGCACCAAATCCATTACTCATGCTTTCAAAAACACCGTTTGCTGGGTTGTTACCATAGCCAGCTCTATTATTGTTAATTGGAGCTCCCCAGTTTTCAGCATTAGTTAGATAGTAATTTAATCTATCTTTTTCTTGTTTTGCTTCTGTTAGTGCTGCTTGAAGTTCTTGTTCTGTAGCATCGGCTTTGGCTGCTGCTGTTGTCGCTTTTGTTTTTTCTTCTTCAGCTTTTGCTACAATAGCACGTAAAACATCTAGTTTTTCTTTGTTTGTTTTACCTTCACCTAAAGCTTCTTCTTTTGTAATTTCTACTTTTACTTTATCGATCGCAGCTTTTAATTCAGCATTTACAGTATTAATATCATTTTTATATCCTGTCGCTGGTGCTGCATCTCTGAATCCACTTTCACCATGTCCTGGAATAGCTTTTCCATTACGTGAATCTTGATTTTTATTTTCTTTTTCTTCCTTCTTGTCTGCAGATGCTTTTGGCATACTTTCAAGAACAAAAGCTCTGTTTTTCAATGAACTTGTTGAAAAATCAACTTCTTTTTGTGTTGCTTTATCGTTTGACAAAAGGGCTTGAGCCTTAGCAAGTTCTGCTTTTGCTGCTTCAATGGCTGAGGCAGTTTTTTCAGTTAGACCTGCTTTCTCAAGAGCTGCTTCCATACGAGCAATAGCTGCTTCCAATTTGCTTGTGTCAGCCTTTGAAGCTGGTGCTAGAGCTTCTTCGGCTTTTGGTGTTTCAGTCGGTGCTGTTGGTTGCGTTGCTGCAGGCGCTGGTGTTGATGGTTGCTCAGCTGTTGGTGTAGCAGTTCCAGTCGAAGCTAGAGGCATGGTTGAATCTGCTTGATTACTTGCATCTGGGACTGTTTGTGAATCAGATGCCGTCTTTGGTGTAACTTGAGCATCCGCCTGAACAGTTGCTGCTCCACCAAACATCATGTAAGCTGCTACAGCTACTGATGCCGCACCAAAACTATACTTACGGATTGAAAAGCGCTGCACTTTTTGTCCGTGATTTTTTTCCATTCTTGAATACATGGTTTCTCCTTTTTTTAAAATATATGTTAATTGCGGAATTACACCCAAGTATTTAGAAAACGCCTCCATTTCCAGCTTAATTTATACATTAAAGCAGCTACACTTAGGTACTTAATCCCTAATTTACATTATAACATTATTTCAATTAAATTGTCTACGTTTATATGCAAAATATGTAGGAAATTTTAATATATATATATTAATGTGTTTTCTAGAAATTTAATTCTAAAAAAGTAAGAGACCGATATGACCTCTTACTTTGATTTTTTATTTACGGTTTAATACGGTGCAACATACGTGGGAATGGGATAGCTTCACGGATGTGTTTTGTTCCTGCTGCGAAGGTTACCATACGCTCGATACCGATACCAAATCCACCGTGTGGAACTGTACCGTATTTACGAAGGTCAAGGTAGAATTCATATTCTGTACGATCCATGCCAAGTTCATCCATCTTAGCAACTAATGCATCGTAGTCTTCCTCACGCATAGACCCACCGATGATTTCTCCATAACCTTCTGGTGCAAGCAAATCTGCACAAAGCACGCGCTCTGGATTTCCAGGAACTGGTTTCATGTAGAAGGCCTTGATGGCTGCTGGATAGTTCATGACAAATGTTGGCACACCAAAGTGGTTTGAAATCCACGTTTCATGTGGTGAACCAAAGTCATCACCATGCTCAAGATGTTCGTAGTCAGCATCTTCATCATTCTCATGCTCTTGCAAGAGGTCAATAGCTTGATCGTAAGTGATGCGTTTGAATGGCTCTGCAATGTAGCGTTTCAAGAGTTCTGTATCACGTTCCAATGTTTCCAAGGCTTGAGGCGCACGATCAAGAACACCTTGTAGAAGAGCTTTCACATAAGCTTCTTGCAAGTCAAGCGACTCATCATGTGTCAAGTATGAGTACTCTGCGTCCATCATCCAGAACTCAGTCAAGTGACGACGTGTTTTTGATTTTTCAGCACGGAATACGGGACCAAAGTCAAATACACGACCAAGAGCCATAGCACCTGCTTCTAGGTAAAGCTGACCTGACTGGCTCAAGTAGGCTGGCGTTCCGAAGTAGTCCGTTTCAAAGAGTTCAGTTGAATCTTCTGCAGCATTTCCTGACAAAATTGGGCTATCAAACTTCATGAAGCCGTTCTTGTCAAAGAATTCATAAGTTGCATAAATGATAGCGTTACGGATTTGCATCACCGCTACTTGCTTACGAGAACGGAGCCACAAGTGACGGTTGTCCATCAAGAAGTCTGTTCCGTGTTCTTTTGGTGTGATTGGGTAGTCTTGAGATTCACCGATTACTTCGATGTCTGTAATGTCCAACTCATAGCCAAACTTAGAACGTTCGTCTTCTTTGACAATACCTGTCACATAGACAGACGTTTCTTGGCTCAAGCGTTTGATGACATCAAACTTCTCAATCCCCACTTCTTCACCAAATTTTTCTACAAAGTTTGGTTTAAAGGCCACACCTTGGAAGAAGGCTGTTCCATCGCGCAATTGCAAGAAGGCGATTTTTCCTTTTCCTGATTTGTTGGCAACCCAAGCACCAATCGTCACTTCTTGACCAACATAGTCTTTTACATCAATAATCGTTACACGTTTTGTCATTATTTTTCCTTTTCTTTTTTATTCTTTATGGCAAACCACCTCTATATTGTTCCCATCTGGATCAATCATAAAAGCAGCATAATAAATCGGATGCTCACTGCGATAACCAGGAGCACCATTGTCTAGCCCACCTGCCTCTAAGCCAGCCTCATAACAAGCTTGAACCTCTTCCTTATTTTCTGCTAAGAAAGCAAAGTGAATAGGATTTTGCGTCCCCTGAGCTAACCAAAAGTCACCACCAGGATGAGGGCTATTTGGGGCAAGAAAACTGATTAGAGAAGTAGTTTTAAAAGCCAATTTATAGCCCAAAGGGGCGAGAAAACTCCTATAAAATCCTTCTGAAATTTGTAAATCCTTTACCTTAATTTCAAAATGATCAATCATTCTCACTACCCATAAATGCTTTCAAACGTTTAACTGCTTCTTTAAGCGTGTCTAGGTCTGTCGCATAGCTGAGGCGGACATTTTCTGGCGCTCCAAAGCCAGCTCCTGTTATGAGTGCCAAACCAACTTCCTCAAGAATAGCTGTTGTAAAGTCAGTCACATCTGTATAACCTTTCATCTCCATGGCTTTTTTTACATTTGGGAAGAGATAGAAAGCTCCTTGTGGTTTAACGACTTCAAAACCTGGGACCTCACATAATAGCGGATAAATGGTATTGAGACGCTCCTCAAAAGCCTGACGCATGATATCAACAGACTCCTGTGGTCCTGTTAAGGCTTCAATAGCCGCATATTGAGAAACAGATGTCAAATTTGAAGTTGTTTGTCCCGTCAATTTACTCATAGCTGCAATGATTTCAGGATTACCTACCGCATAACCAACTCGCCAACCCGTCATGGCATAGGCTTTAGATACACCGTTGATAACAATAGTTTGCTTACGAATTGCTTCTGATAGACTTGAGATTGGAACAAATTCATTTCCATTATAAACAAGGCGACCGTATATATCATCTGCTAAAATCAGAATGTCATGCTCAACTGCCCAATTTCCGATAGCTAGTAATTCTTCACGAGTATAGATCATACCAGTCGGATTAGATGGTGAATTGAGAACCAAAACCTTTGTTTTATCTGTCCTAACTAGTTCTAGTTGATCCACCGTGACTTTAAAATCATTGTCTTCTTTAGCTTGAACAAAGACTGGAATCCCTTCTGCCATCTTGACCTGATCTCCATAACTAACCCAGTATGGAGTTGGAATAATAACCTCATCTAAAGGATTGATTACAGCCATAAAGAAAGTATAGAGGGAGAACTTGGCACCTGTAGCAAAGGTAACCTCGTTACTTGCGACAGAATAGCCATAGTAGCGCTCGAAGTAGGTATTCACCGCAGCTTTTAATTCTGGTAGACCTGAAGCTACTGTATAGAAGGAAGCCTGTCCTTCTCGAATAGCTTTAACTGCTGCATCCTGAATATTTTCAGGAGTGTGAAAATCTGGTTGTCCCAAGGTCAAGAAAAGGACATCCTTACCTTGAGCTTTTAATTTTTTTGCTCTCGCATCACTAGCTAAAGTAACACTTTCTTCCATTTCTAAAACACGCTTGGATAGTTTCATAAGCCCTCCTTATTGACCAATGCTCCTGTTTCAAAATCTACTAGATAAAAATCAGATCCTGACTTAACTTCCCAGATTGGCTTGTCTTGATAACGGCCAAAGGTAATCTTGTCAATCTCGCCAGCTCCTTTTTCCTTAGAAAGAGCTTCTGCTTTTTCTTGTGAAATACCCTGATTTAGTTGATAAACGTAAATCTTATGGTCATCTTTACCAATCAGAACAGCAAGCGCTTCTTGCTGTTTATTACGACCAAGAACGCTGTAATAGGATTCCAAGCCATTGTAAAAATCAACCTGATCAGCTTGCTCTAATCCTGCATACTGCTGAGCTAATTTTTCTCCTTCACTTTTAGCTGTTTGATAGGGTTTCATGCCGAGAGAAACCAGATACAGAAAGGAAGCACTGATAACCACAAACAAAATCGTCATCCCTAGACCATACTGCCACAGTAGATTATTTTTTGCTTTATTTTGTCTTTTTTTCACTCGTCTATTTTACCATCTATTGGGCTTTATTACAAGTGAATGCAAGAACAATCGCACTTTATTTCTTCCTTCAAAGCAAACCGATTTTTCTTAGTTAAAACCGAGCAAGAAAAGTAAAGACAGCTCCAAAATCAACCTATTAAAAAACTTGAGCTTTGGTACTCAAGTTTTTAGAATTTCTTTTAATTTATGGAATTATTTTATCATCCATTCTTTTAGCCATTTTTCCTAAAAATACAGGCAATAGAAGGCTAATCAAGACTAAAAAGAATCCTAGATAAAGAAATGTTAGCACAAAGCCTAAATGGTCAATCAACCAGCCTGTCAGTGGGAAGAAGACAATCATACTTAGGCTAAACATCATAGAGTAGACACTCAGCATGGTTGCCCTTACTTCACTTGGAAGGCGCTCTTGCAAATCATTGTCAAAAATCGGCTGAAAAAGAGCATATAGAGCATTACTAATCAAATAAATCAAAATATAGATTAGAGGTGTCCCAAAGTAGGACAGCATATAGGTAACTCCAGTCAGCAGGACGAGGACAGGGAAAAGCTTCAAGGCAGCATATTTCTTTCCAATCTTACTCGCTAGATAGACTGCGACGATATTCAAGAGACTACCAAGTAGCATAACTGCTGAAATTTGCCAACTACTTAAATCTGGTAACTGATTTTGATAGTAAAAATAAAACATGCACATGAGCGTTCCAACAATCTGAGACATAATCATCCAGTTGAAGAGCATGGGATTTCGCTCCAACTCTTCCTTAACAGTCCAAATAATCTGTTTCATGGTCACACTATCAGTTTTTTCTACCTTAACACTGGGTTCTTTCAGCATCCAAATCAGGAAAAGAACTATGATAGAAGTGGCAATCATGATATAGTAGGTCAGGTGCAATTGACCATGGACAAAAAATCCCGCCAACACTGTCCCCAAAGACCGAGTTCCTTCTGCTACTCCTGACATAAAACTTGAAATAGATAAGTAACGCTTCTTCAGTCCAGCTTCCACGGCTGAATCATAAACCATTGCTGCGCTTGTGCCTGAATCAAAATTATAAGACAAGGCATTTATCGCCATAGCTAGTGCATAAATCCAAAAATTTCCTTGCCCAGCCAACATGAGAATAGAAGACACAATTCCTGCTATACGACTTAAATAAAGGTTGGTCTTATAGGAATAGCGGTCAGCTAACATACCAGATGGAATTTCACAGAGAAGACTGGTCGTATGAAAAATACTTTCCAAAAGTCCAATCTGCCAAAGAGACATTCCGTTTTGACTGAGAAAGAGAATCCAAAAACTGGTAATCCCTAGAAATGCAAAAAACTCAACTCCGGCCATCAGGCCAATATTTTTCCGATAATTTCTTATTAACATCTTTTCTCCTTTAACAAGTGTATTATTATTTATTTTGTCCGTCACTTGTTAATCTATGCCTTACATGATCTCCACCCCTTTTAGAAGCATTCTTAAAATGCCATTATTTTCGTTTAATTGTTTATGAAATGATACCGGAAAAACTGTTCTGTAGTTTCTATTGCGAGTTTTCTTGTTTATTTTAGCACTTATATCATCATATTACAAGAGAATATAGGAATACTCTTCGAAAATCAAATTCAAACCAGGATTCAAAACGAACAGTTCTTACTTTTCCAGTCGCAAATGACTAAAGTTTCTGTAATTTTTAATTTTCAAATAAACTCTGAGCAAATTTCTTGCAAGGTGTTTTCTTTTGTTGTAATATATTTTATAACAACGAGGCAATTCTCGAAATTTTAAGAAAAAGGAGACACATCATGTCTAAAAAAGTATTATTTATCGTCGGATCACTACGTCAAGGTTCTTTCAACCACCAAATGGCTCTCGAAGCTGAGAAAGCAATTGCTGGTAAAGCGCAAGTTAGTTACCTTGATTATTCAGCCCTTCCTCTCTTCAGCCAAGATTTGGAAGTTCCAACACATCCAGCTGTAGCGGCTGCTCGCGAAGCGGTTCTCGCTGCGGATGCCATCTGGATCTTCTCTCCAGTCTACAACTTCTCTATCCCTGGAACAGTGAAAAACTTGCTTGACTGGCTATCTCGTGCCCTTGACTTATCTGATACACGTGGCGCTTCTGCTCTTCAAGACAAGTTTGTCACCGTATCATCTGTAGCCAATGCAGGTCACGATCAACTTTTCGCTATCTATAAAGACCTCTTGCCATTTATCCGTACACAAGTCGTTGGTGATTTCACTGCTGCACGTGTCAACGACTCTGCCTGGGCAGACGGAAAATTAGTTCTAGAAGAAACAATCCTAAACTCACTTGAGAAACAAGCTCAAGACTTGCTCGCAGCAATTCAGTAAAAAATAAAGAATTTTTAAAAGTCTAAATCAATTATCGCCACCTAATAGGGTGGCTTTTTTAGACTCAATCAAGATTTTCAGACAAACATCACTCATCCAAAAAAACCTTGAGCGTTACCACTCAAGGTTTTTAGCAGTCTTTTCCATCATAGGAAAATCATTCTAAGAATATTCTTTCATTCGAGATCTATCACTTATCATCTTCTTTCGAGAAATTAGTGACTGCTTTTGGCTGATTAATCTTCTTTTCTTCGACCTACATATAGGCTCAATAGAATACCGCTACCTAGAAGAACAGAGATATAATCAGATTGGCTTCCAGTTTCTGGTAATTTGTCCCCATGGTTTTCTTTAACTGTAGTTGGTACTACTGGGTTAGCATTTACTGGAGTTGCTGGTTGAGCCGGTGTTGGTACTACTGGTTGTTCTGGAACCGCTGGTACTGGTTTAACCGGTACTTCTGGTGTTGGAACAACTGGAGTTGGTTGTACTGGCACTTCTGGTGTCGGTACATTTGGTGTTGGTTGCGCTGGCACAGGTTTAACCGGTACATTTGGTGTTGGTTGTACTGGCACAGGTTTAACCGGTACACTTGGTGTTGGTTGTGCTGGTACTGTTGGCATATCTAATTCTGGTACTTCAGTAACTTCAGGCATACCTGGAACACCACCGTTGAATTCTGGCAATTCATGAACTTCTGGCATTCCTGGAACACCACCGTTGAATTCTGGCAATTCATGAACTGGTGGTTCTGGCATTGCAAACGTTGGTCCTTCTGGCACATTACGTGTTGGAGGAACTGGTTTGTCATTTGATGGTGTTACCGTTCTGTCTTGGCATCCACATTTACCATCTTTGCCGTCCTTACCATCTTTGCCATCACGTCCATCGCGACCATCTTTACCGTCTTTAACAACTGTTTTTGTCACAGTGCCGTCAGAATTGATGATTGTGATTGTATGACTACCATCACCATTATCTTCAACAGAAACTTTTGGTGATTTACCATCTTTACCGTCTTTAATCACCATTTCTGTTTTGCTTCCATCTGGGTTAGTAATTGTAACAACGTGAGTTCCATCGTTATTATTTTTAACAGTTACAGTTGGTGAAACGCCATCTTTGCCGTCTTTACCATCTTTGATAATAGATTTGTATTCACGGCCATCAGAATCTACGATTGTTAATGTATGAGTTCCGTCTCCGTTATCAACGATGTTCGCTTTTGGTGATTTACCATCAAAGATTGTAGTTGTAGTTTCTTTACCATCAGCACCTGTCACTTTAATAGTGTGTGAACCATTGTTGTTATCAATCACTTCAAGTTTTGGTTCTTTACCATCACGAACTGTAGTTGTTGTAGTTGTACCGTCTGAGTTCACAACTGTGATCGTGTGAGTTCCATCTCCGTTATCCACAACCTTAGCAGTTGGTGATTTACCGTCACGAACTGTGGTTTCAGAAACAGTACCATTACCGTTTTCTACACGAATAGTGTAAGTACCGTCTTGGTTATCTCTAACTGTTGCTACTGGTGATTTACCATCTTTAATGATTGTTTCAGTAGTTGTTCCATCACCATTTAGAACTGAGATCTTATGAGTTCCATTTTGTTCATCAGTTATAGTCACTTTTGGTGATTTACCATCACGAACTGTGGTTTCAGTTGTCACACCTTCTGGATTTGTAATAACGATTGTATGACTTCCGTCTCCATTATCACGAACAGATGCGGTTGGAGTACGTCCATCAACACCGTCACGTCCATTCTTAACGACAAACTCATTCTTAGTTCCGTCTGGGTTAGTGATTGTTACAGTGTGGCTTCCATCTGGGTTTTCAGTAGTTGTTGCTGTTGCAGCTTTACCGTCTTTACCATCTTTGATGATAGCGTTGGTAACATTGCCGTCTCCATCTGTAACTTTAACAGTATGAGTTCCGTCTCCGTTATCCGTTACTTCAACTTTTGGAGTCTTACCGTCTTTACCGTTTTTAACAACTGTTTCTTTAGTTGTTCCATCTGGATTTGTTACAGTAATTGTGTGACTTCCATCTGGATTTTCTGTTGTAGTGATATTGGCAGTTTTACCGTCTTTACCATCTTTAACTTTCGTTGTAGATTCTGAACCATCTGGATTACGAACTGTAATAGAGTGAGTTCCATCCCCATTATCCGTTACATTTACAACTGGTGATTTACCGTCTGCTCCATTAGCTCCGTTTTCACCTTTTTCACCTTTTTCACCTTTTTCACCTTTGTCGCCTTTTTCACCTTTATCGCCTTTTTCACCAGCTACTCCTTGAGGTCCACGAATATTTCCGATTTTGTTCCAAGAACCATTTTCTTTCTTGTAAACATCACCTGTGTTAGCATCGATGTAAGTATCACCATCTTTACCATCCTTAGCAGTTGGGGCAGTAGCTCCGCTTAATAATTCAGCTCCTCTTATAGCATCTTTACCATCATTACCATTCTCTCCTTTTGGAGCAGGAGGAATAACAGTGCTTGATATCAACTCATCACCTTCATCAAATACACCATTGTTATTATTATCATAATATGCTTTTATTTCGGTTCCCGCATATTCACCTGATGGTTTAGGTTGAGTTGATGTTGGTTGTGATGCTGTTGAGCCTGTAGCTGATGGTTGTGAAACTGTTGAACCTGCAGTTGCTGGTTGTGAAACTGTTGAACCTGTAGTTGATGGTTGTACTGTTTCTGATGACTCAGTTGCTCTTCTATCTTCATCTGGTAATGCTCTTCTATTTCTTGCACTTCTTGATGTTCCAGAAGGTTGTGAATTAGAAGTTGATCCAACACCTCTTCTAACTGCTTCCACCAATGCATTTAAGTCAATAGTTGGTGTACGACCATCTTTACCATTCTTACCATCTTTGACAGTGAAGGTTACTGGATCTTTACCTGGTGTTGTGATAGTTACAAGAGTGCTTTGACCATCTTGTCCACGTTGAGTAGTGATTGTAGGAGTTTGTCCATCCTGACCGGTTGCACCAGTTTCTCCCTTAGCACCATCTTGAACAAAGACTGTAGTTGGTTGTGAACCATCATGGTTATCAACAGTGATTTCTACACCTTTATGACCTTCTTCATCCTTACGAACAGCTGTTACTGTTGGAGAGACACCGTCCACTCCATCTTTAATAACTGCAAGAGGTTTTTCTAGGTTCAATGGTTGACCTGGATGTGCTGGATCTTCTTGGTAAACTTTAGTTTCTTTACCATCTTTGACAGTAAGCAATGATTTACCATCACGTCCGTCCGCACCTTTAGCACCATCTTTAATCATTTCAGAACCTAGAAGTTCATCAGTTCCTGGAGTGTACTTACCATCATTGTTTTCATCAGTATAGAATGTCACAATTGTATGAGATGGATTTCCATTTTGTCCTTCGACACGGAGCAAATCAACTTTTGGAGTTTTACCGTTTAGACCATTTTCTCCGTCCTTAACATTTACTGTAACTGGATCTTTTCCTGGAACAGTGAATGTAATGTCAGTACTATGGCCGTCTTTACCTGGAGTTACAGTTACTTCTGGAGTCTTACCATCTTCTCCACGTTCACCTTTGTCCCCTTTAGGGCCTTTGATGTTGCCTTCTTTATCCCAGTTGCCGTTATTCTT